>NZ_BMQM01000055.1 GCF_014648115.1 Deinococcus seoulensis | reverse complement strand
AGCACTCAAGAACGGCTGGCACGTCAGTTTTCACTTCATCTCATAAAATCTGTCAGGCGGTCAGCTGAATCACGTTCCCACGGTCCGCACCTTTCGGGTAGAAGGAATCGAGCAGGACCCGCGCCCATACGCGCTCCTCCAACGACACTGTCGGCGAACGACTGTCCAGATACACCTGCTGAGCGGCGTGTGCCTCATCAACCGGCAGCTGACCCAGCCCGACGCGCGCGCCGAGCAGTTGGGCGAACCGCTGGCCCAGACCCGCGGGCATCTCTGTCCGCACGCCCTGCGTGAGCATCAACCACACGCGGGCCCGGAGCAGGAGGGCCGCGTTCGCGCAGACCAGTTCCCCGGTCTGGGGCAGCACCCGCAGGGTGTCCCAGTCGACCCGCGCGAGCAGACCATGCGAGTTCGGCCACCCGCTCACGGTCTCCGTGACCCTTTCCCGGTCGGCACACCAGCGGTCCACGAGTACACCCTGCTCCTGCGCCCAGTCCTTCACCGTCCGGCCGAGCAGCAGCGGCTCACAGCGGTTCTGGGCTGCGGAGGCCAGGTGGCGCGCGGCGTCCTGCGCGTCCGGCAGCACGAGGATCACCGTCGCTACATCCAGCGCCCGGATGGACGCGGCCGACCACCGCTCAGGGTCGGCGATCAGCGCGGTGTGCCAGTCGGGAGACGGCCCAGGCGTCCACTCCTGAATGCCGCCGCGCCGCGCCGGTTCGCCCGTCACGCGCCGCACGGTCGTGCGCAGGGCCAGTTGCCGCGCCTGATGCACGTCCGGCGCGTGATGCAGCACGCCGCGCCTGTGGGCTCCCTCCTTGCGCGACACGGTGGCCGCCAGGTCCGTCCACGTCGCCTGGGCCGCGTTCTGCCAGCTGCTCAGGAGTCCGTCCGGGTGTTCCGGGCGCGCCAGAACCACCCGCAGGGTCCGGGTTTTGCTGGCGCGTACCTTCACCGGCAGAGGCGTCCCGAAACGCCACCCGAACGGATCACGGATCTCTTCAGGGTTCCACTTCATCAGCAGCTCGACGTCCGCCGGCGTGACCCGCAGGGTGGACTGCGGCAACTCAGCCAGGAGGGACCGCGTAGCGCCGGTTCTGCGCTCCCGGCGCCGCCTGAGCGATTCGTGGGTGCGCTGCAGCAACCGGCAGATCAGCTCCTCGTCTATCGGCGCCTCCGTCAGTGCGGCCAGCAGTTGGTCCTCCTGACGGGTCCAGCGGGCGAACGACCGTGGGAACGCATCCGAGCGCAGTTGCGCGGCCTGGATGGACCGCGTGACTTCCGTGAGGGCAAGCAGGGCTGTGAACGCGACCTGATGAGGAAGATCTGACATGATGGCTGCATGCAGCGTATCCCGCCGTACTCCCTTCAGGAGGGATTCCGGCCTGTGAGTTACACCACCCCGGGAGCGCCGCACGAACCGTACCTCGTGACGATCGCGCACGAGCCGGAGCAACCCTGCGGGCACTGTGAGGCCGCACACCCGGTCCGGTCCCGTCCCTCCATCCGCATCCATGACGTTCCTTACGACGGTCACCCGGTCATCCTGCTCGTCACGGAAGGCTGGTGGGCGTGCCCGGTGATCCGTCAGCGTTCCGAACTCAGTTACGCGGCGGGCCGCCTGCGCTGCACGGACGCCCTCCAGCGGTACGTCTCGCGGCAGCAGGGGCACCTCACCCTGCGCGCCCTGGCAACAGAGACGGGACTGAGCACCACGAAAGTCAGTCGCCTGCAACAGCAGGCAGCGGATCACCTGATTCGCCCGGCCGCCCTTGCGAGGGTCAGACACCTCGGACTGGATGACATCTACATCCGGAACCATCAGCACCTCGTCGCCGTGAACCTCGGCACGCAGCGCGTCCTGGCCCTGACGCCGGTCGGGAACGTCACCCAGGGCCGGGCCGGACAGATCGACGTGGACGCCTTCCTGAAGGACCTGCCGGACGCCGACGTGGTGGCACTCGACATGCATCCCGTTCAGTACGCCGCCGCCCGGAAACGCTGGCCGAAGGCCACCCTGGTGATCGACAAGCGGCACCTGCTGGCCGTGATCGACCGGGAACTCCTCGCGCAGGCCGCGGAGGTCATTCTGGCCGCGCACGACGACGAACACGACGACGACTCCCGGCGGCGGTTCGTCAGTCGTTTCGGGGCGGCGGCCTACCCCTACCTGGCGCTGCGGACACTGGTGCTGCGCCGGCGCAGCGCCCTGACAGCCGCCGATCACGTCATGTGGTCCCTGCTGCGCAGCGAAGGCACGGACCGCACACGCCTCCTGTGGGAGATGTACCAGTGGCGCGAAGCTCTCTACGACGTGTACGACCGTGAGCAGCGGGACCCGGCCGCCCTGAAACAGTGGCTGGAGGGCGTGAAGGCCTGGCAACGCCAGCAACCGCAGAAGCGGAATCAGGCGCCGCTGGGGCGGATCTGCTGGGCCCTGAACACCTACCCGGAAGCGTGCGCCGCGTACCTCACCACAGGCGTGACCAATGGTGCCACCGAGCGTGCCAACGCCCGCATCCGCCGCGTCCTGCGCCAGGGTCACCGCTACAACCTGCAGACCCTGATGGACCTCGTCAATCAGGTGCCCTACCGGACGCCAGATCTGCGCGCCGCCACCTACGATTTTCCCCCGTCCAGTCGCCCATCTTCCGGGCGGCGTTCCCGGCCACCGGCGCCAGTGGCCGTCACCCCACCAGCCGCGCCGCTCCCTGCACAACGACCGACGCAGGCACCAACTCAGAAACCAGCACCGGCACCAGCGCAGCCCCCCGCGCAGCGCCCTCCTGAGCCGGCCCGCCCCGCTTCGCCCGCCCTGAAGCCCACGCCGCGCGTTCTGGCGCGGCACCTGCCCAAACAGCACCCGGACATGGCCGTGCCCCTTCCCGTCTGGCACTGGCTGCACTCCCGCACCTGCCCGGAACGGCGCGGCTCCCCACGCTGGACCGCGCATATCGCGCAGCTGGCCCCGGCCGACAGCGCCGCCGAGTGGCACCTGCTAAACGCCGGACAGGTCCTGACCAGCGCCGACGACCGCGTGTCCACCGCGAGTCTGCTGGCGTGGCGCACCGCCGTGCTGTACCAGTACGCCCGTGACCAGTCACGCGAATTCATTCCCCGGCTGCAGGAACGGTTTCGCGCTGAGGTGGACATCCTGAACCTGTACGCCACCCGCCCAGACCTGGCGCAACGGTTCCATGACGCTCTATTGCGCCTGAGCGCCGAGCGGTTCCTGTCACCCACTGTCGAGGAACAGGTCACGCTCCGTGTCGTGCTGGGCGTGCCTGCCATGACCGGGCAGAACGCCGGGACACCGGTCACTACGCGACCCTGAACAGTCCGGTCCAGCAAACCGGAGTGCCTGCATTCAGCGGGCAGCGACTTCGCACAGAGGGATGCCGGGCGTGAAGGGGCCACGGCGCCGCCCGGCCGGTCTGCCCGGATCCCAGGTGATACGGACTGCCGTTTGTTTCGCTGACCATCCGTAACTTCACCGCCCCTGCCAACTCCACGTCCGGAGGGGCGCCCTACTCCCACTCTGCGGGGCAGCTCTACGAGTCGCATCCGCTCGGACCCAGCGGCTTAACAAGCCATTCAATCGGAGTCCGTATCAGCTGTTCGTGGGCCGCGATGGCCTCGTAGATTTTCCCCCTGGCTTCCTGGACCAGACCGAGCACGTACCAACTTTCGAAATCAGCCTCGTCCAGCCGGGTGGCCTGCCACGCCGCCCATTCCGCCTCGTCGTACGCCCGGAGATCCAGCTGAATGCGGGCCTGACGCACCCACAGGGACGGCTCGGCAGGATGATCCTGTAACGTCAGTTCCAGCACGGCGAGGGCCTCATGGGGCTGGCGACGCACCTGACGAAAGGCTTCCAGCCAGTCCCGGAGTGGGCGTGTCGGGCTGGTGTGGGAGTCTCCGGTCATTCAGATCAGCCTCTCCAGGAACGCCGCGAAGCTCTCTGCTACCCGGATCGGCTCCCACGCCTCGTCATGCTGCCAGGACACGACGGCCGGGTTGCCTGCCGAGAAGTCGAAGCACACGAGGTTTCCCCCGCCGTCCATGCCGAACGGAACGACCTGCGGCCCGAACCCATGCTCGCCTTGCAGGGTGCGCCACTGGCTCAGCACACTCTCGGCGTCCGTTACTGGCTCAGCACACTCTCGGCGTCCGTTTCGTCCCCATCCGCGCTCAGCAGGACCGCCACACTCCGCTCCTCGGGGCCGTCCGGCGTGACCACTGAGAACGCCTGCCGTTCAAAATAAGCTGCGTTGCGGGTCCGGATGACCTCCAGGTAGGCCGCCGGGAACGGCTGACCCACGGCGTCCTCGATGAGGTGCAGCGCGGCAAGGGAGATCAGTGCCCGGCCGCTGCCCGTCTCCCACACGCTGTCCTCTGACGGGCCGTCAGAACTCTGCCTGCGTTCCCGGTCAGTCATGGAGCCGTTCCAGAAAGTCTTCGAAGGTCGGCGCAACGAAGTACAGGTTCCGGTCGCCTTCCGCCCGCGCGTCGTACGCCTCGTCACCGAACCAGTCGGCGGCCGTCACGGGCGGTTCGCTGTCGGCGAGGTTGAGGTCACGCATGGTGTCCGTGAATGCTATCCGGCCTACGGGCGCCCGCGCACCACGGTTGCCACAGGCGAACCCGGTCACCGGCTGAACCGCACCCGCTGGTCGTAGCCGCCGTACTCGGACAGCCAGCGTTTCCGGGCGTCGGACTGCCCTCTCGTGGCAAGCAGGAAGTCGAGGTACGAGCGGACGTCCGTGCCTCTGGAGTCGTCCCAGACGGCGTGGTGGTCGTCCAGCAGGAACACTGCCGGATTGCGCTTCTCCCGGAACGCCAGGATGCAGGTGCGGTACTCGCTGAACAGATCGAAGGGCCGCATGCTCGCGTGGAAGTCCGTCACGCTGAGGGGCTGCCCGTGAAAGCCCATGTCCGGCTCGTAGTACACGTCCTTTCCCCAGTCGCGGGTGAGGACGTCGTGCAGGGGCAGGATGCGGATAGCAGCGGAGGCATAATCGTCACTGCTGTTCTCGACGTCCATGTCGGGGAATTCGAGGAAGAACGCCTCGCGGTCAGCGTCACTGATCGCCGGATCGAGGAACCATTTCAGGTTCAGGCCGTTCATCTGCGCGTAGAACGCCCGCAGATCGTCGGTCAACTCGTACCCGGTTTCTCTTTCCAGGGCCTGAATGTCCGCCGGACTCAGCGGCTCACCCAGGGAGAACCGCTCGACCACGAACAGTGGAGTGCGGCTCAGGTCGTCGGCCAGTCGCGTGAACAGGGCGCGGTAGTCCGGGAATGCGGCGCGGACGGGTGTGATCAGATCGTTGCCCATCAGACCAGTTCACCCAGGAAGTGCAGGTGCCCCTGCAATCCCACCTTCTGGACGTGATCCAGATCGAGGTCGCCTCCCAGGGCCAGTGGCGGCAGGAAACCGAAGCACTGCCCCCGTCCAGTGGGTAGATCGGAGACGCATCCGAGTCGTTGTAGGCCCGGCCAGCGTCCAGGGTGTGGTCGATCCGGTAGATCACGCTCTCCCCTGCCGGTCACCGTCAGGGATGGACGGCAGACGGCCCGGCACCTGAAGCACCTGAACGATGACGGCCACTGGCAGCCCCCTGACCCCCGACTTCAGTTCCTGCGTTGCCATCCCGGCCTCCTGTGCAGGGTCAGAACCCCGCGCTACCCGAACCGCCCGCTCAGTCCTCCGTATCCCCGAACAGCCCGACCTGCCGCGTGCCCTGCGTCCGCACCAGCTTCTGCTCTTCCAGTCGCCGCAGGGCGTCCTCGAAGCTGCTGGCCTGCGGGATGCCCGGTCCGGGCGGGCGACCCCGACCCCTGGGGGCCGCGCTGGCCTCCACCGCTTCCGGCACCGCTGCGGGCTGGGCGTCCGGTTCACTGACCGCCGCTCGCACCTTCGGCGGGCGACCGCGCCGCTTCGGTTCCGTGCCCTCTACACCCGCCTGCGCGTTCGCTCCGGGCGGGTGACCCCGGCGTTTCACCTCCGCCCCGTCCCCGCTGCCCGCTGCGGCTTTCGCGGGGCGACCCCGGCCACGCTTCCCGCCTTCCGCCTCCCGCGCAGCGCGGATGCGCTCCAGCAGCACCGATGCGGGCTCGTCGTTCGGGTCCTGCGGCACCAGTTCCCCCCGGAACGCCTTGGCCAGCAGCGCCGGCGTCAGGCGGTCAAAGGACGACAGGGCCGCCGCGTACTTCGCCTCAATCCGATCCGCGATTGAGAAGAGAGCTTCGGTGCGACGGACAATTTCATTTTGCTCGTCCAAACTTGGTAGGCGAACGGTGACCTTCTCCAAGTCACCTTGACTGACCTTCCAAATTCCCGCAGTGGTCTTTGCAATGGCTGTCACTTGTCTCCGAACATCGTCGGATTGCCACGCGAGATTGAGAAAGCTTGGACGAAGCCGATCTGCGTCTGGCCGGATGCGAATCATGGTGTCTGGGAAAGCAACATCCCCTGGAGCACCGATGGCTAGAGAACCGCGAGCGACAAGATCAAGCGACCCATTACCGCGCGAAATCAAGAAATCGCCTTCCTGAACGATGTATTTTGAATGATCTAGGCCAGTCCAGTCGCCAGTCTTCGAAGCTTCCCAGAGAAGTCCATTGTTGTGCAAGGCAGAGAGACGAAGGACCTTCCCGCCATCGCCGTCTCGAACTGATCTGCCGTTCCTGAGTGGCTCGGCGACAACCTCATTTAAAACAGCGCGTGGGTATTCCGCCTCCCCGCCTCCCCTCCATTCCCGCGTTAGTTCCCCACTCACTGCGGCGCTGAGGACGCTCTGGCGGAAGCGTTTCAGGAGCTTCGGCACGCGCTCCAGCCGCTCCCGCCCCGCCTCCACACGGGCAAGGAGGGCATCAAGCTTATCGGCAATGCGAATTTGCTCGAGGAGAGGGGGAAGGGGAAGCTGAATGCTGGCTAGTGCCGCTTGCGTGAGCTTCGGCTGCGCACTGCCAGTAACGTAAGGTGACAAATCTATGGAATTGAGATAATTCTCAAGGGTTGATAGAGGCATCCTTTCTGACAACTGGATTATATGGGCATGATTATTGACCCAGAACTTTCCCTCTGCCTTAAATGCAATAGGCGTGCTTCTGGATATTAAATTCGCTCCATCTTCGGCGACCAACAGAAACACACCGTCAAATATAAAGCCGTCGATCTTATCAATTATGCCAGAAGCGCCATAATAAGGATATACACCCCGCCTGAGTCTTCTCTCCTCTGATTTTATTGGAATTCTCTTACTATCAAAATTAATCGTGATCGCGCCAACATTTGTTGTCGCCCATCCAGCCGGCAGGTCCTCCATTTGACGCAAATCGTGAAATTGCTCGTCGGCTTTCCTCTCGCTCACACCAGCACCCCAGCCTCTTCCAGTGCCTGCTGGCCTTCGCATAATTCGGGCGTGTTCGCTCTGTATCCTCTCAGATCACTCGTCATCTTTCATTCCTTCTTCCAGGGTGTAGAACTCGTTCAGTTTGGCTTGCAGCAGGGCCTTGTCGGGCAGGGCGGTCAGGTACCGGGCGACCAGGGCGGGGCTGGCGCTGCGGGCCAGGGCGTACTCGACGACCTGCTCGTCGGCGCTGCGGCACAGCAGCACGCCGATGCTGGGGTTCTCGTGCGGTTTGCGGTGGTCGCGGTCCAGGGCTTCCAGGTAGAAGTCCAGTTGGCCCAGCATGGCGGGCGTGAAGTGCGTGATTTTCAGTTCGAACGCCACCAGCGCCTGAAGGCCCCGGTGGTACAGCAGCAGGTCGATGAAGAAGTCCTGCGTGCCGACCTGCACGCGGTACTCCTCGGCGATGAACGTGAAGTCCGGGCCGAGTTCCATCAGGAAGTGTTTCAGGTGCGTGACCAGGCCGCGCCGCAGGTCGTGTTCGCTGTGGGCGGGCGGGAGGTTCAGGAAGTCCAGCAGGTAACTGTCCCGGAACAGGGGCGGGGCGGTGGGGTGCTGCTGGTGCAGGGCGGGGCTCAGCTGGGCGGGGTTGGTCAGGGTGCGTTGGTAGAGGCCGCCTTCCAGCTGGCGCAGGAGTTCCCGGTGGGTCCAGTGGCCCTGCGTGGCGGCCTGAAGGTAGAATTCGCGTTCCTGTTCGCTCTGCGCGCGGCCGATGATGGTCATGTGGTGGGACCAGCCCAGTTCTCGCAACAGTGTTGCGAGTTTTGGGTTGCCCCGGTAGGTGTCGTAGAACTGCCCCATGCGCCACAGGTTCGATGCGGAGAACCCGCGTGCCTGCGGGTGTTCCTGGGCGAGCCAGTCGGCGAGTTGCCGGACGGTGCCGCGTCCCCAGCCGTCCGCCTGGATGCGGGCGTGCAGGTACGCGCCGATCTGCCAGTACAGGTCGATCAGTTCGCGGTTGACGCGTTGCAGGGCGCGGCCCTGGGCGTCGCGGATCAGGGTCAGGATGGGCGTGAAGTCGGGTGGGGTGTCGTTCAACTGAGCACTCCGGCTTCTTCGAGGGCCTGCTGGTCCTCGCCCAGTTCGAGGAGGATGGCGCGGAGTTCTTCCATCGCGCCGGCGAGTTCCGTCAGGGCTTCCTCGGCCAGCTGGGCGGGTTCGGGCAGGTCGCCCTGGTCGGCGCTGTCGTCTTTCAGCCAGCTGATGTCCAGGCTGTCGCCGCGTTCGGCGATCTGTTCGCGGGTGAAGCGGCGGAAGCGTCCTTCGGGGCCGGTGTCCACTCGGGCGGCCAGGGCGTCGGGGCCGCCGTAGGGGTCGGGGCCGTAGGCGGTTTCGAATTCGGTGAAGTACTCGCGGGTGAAGGGGGTGCGTTTGCCGAAGTGGGGCATGTTGGCGCGCAGGTCGTACACCCAGACTTCTTTGGTGTTGCCTTTGTCGCTGGTGCCGCGTGTGAAGAACAGGACGTTGGTTTTGACGCCCTGCGCGTAGAAGATCCCGGTGGGGAGGCGCAGGATGGTGTGCAGGGTGCATTTGTCCATCAGGTCGGCGCGGATCTGTTTGCCGATGCCGCTTTCGAACAGGACGTTGTCTGGGAGGATGACGGCGGCGCGGCCGTGGGTTTTCAGGGCGCGGTAGATGTGTTGCAGGAACGCGAATTGTTTGTTGCTGGTGACGTAGGTGAGGTCGTCGCGGGTGGGGGTGCCGCCGCCTTTCTTCGTGCCGAACGGGGGGTTACTCAGGATTAGGGTGGCTTTGGGGAGTTTCTGGTGGTCGCTGCTCAGGGTGTCGCCCAGGCGGATGCCGCTGCGTTCGGGGTCGTTGGCGAGGCCGTGCAGCATGAGGTTCATCAGCGCGAGGCGTTGCGTGTCCGGGACGAGTTCCATGCCGTGGAAGGCGTTCTCGTAGTACGCCCGTTGTTTCGTTTCGGGCCAGGAGTATTCGTCTTCGTGGGTGGTGATGTGGTGGTGCGCGGCGATCAGGAAGCCGCCGGTGCCCGCGGCGGGGTCCTGGATGATGTCGTCGCTGGTGGGCTGCATGACGGCGACGATGCTGTCGATCAGCGGGCGGGGCGTGAAGTACTGGCCGGCGCCGCTCTTCTTCTCGTTGGCGTTCTTGGCGAGCAGCCCTTCGTACAGGTCGCCCAGCCCTTCCTCCTTCGCGGAGTACCAGTCGAGCGCGTCGATGTCCGTCACGAGCTTGCTCAGGGTGGCGGGTTTGCGGATGAAAGAACTGGCGTCGGCGTAGATCATCCGCACGAGGGGCGCGGGGCTCTTGCCGAGGTCCAGCAGCGTCTGCCGGTAGTGGTCCAGCCGGTCGGGCGCAGAGGCGGCCTTCAGGGTGTCCCAGCGGTTCTGGAGGGGGATGTTGATGCCGCCGTCCCGGCCTTCTTCCTGCCCGGTCTCCTTGGCCATCTTCAGGAACAGCAGGTAGGTCAGCTCGGTGACGTACTGGTGGAACGTGACGCCGTCGTCACGCAGGTCATTGCAGAGGTTCCAGAGTTTCTGGACGATGTCGACAGTTCGGGTCATGAATACCCCCGATTGTGCCGCACGCAGAGGCCGCGCGGATGATGACCTGCGGCAGATGCAGGCGCGCAGGCTGGCGTGAGGGGCTACGCTGGATCATGCGTGACCTGACAGACGACCAGATTCGGGCGCACCTGGAGGCTTACTTTCAGGTGCCGGTGCCTGCGGAGCGGGACCGGGTGTCGTCGTTCGATTACTGCTTCAATCACTTCCAGGCGTTCCGGGAGCGGGGCGAGGCGGCGCGGCTGGCGTCCCCGGAGGTCCTGGAACTGGGTTGCCTGCACCTGGGCTTCTACCTGGCCAGCTGGGGCATGATGCGCGGCTCGTCGGAGTTGTTGCAGCGCAGTCTGCGCCACCTCGTGCCGGTGCTGGACGTGATCGCCGCCACGCCGGATGACCTGTGGGCGCTGGACGTGCCGGACTACACCCCGGAGGCCGGGGCGCGGCTCCTGGCGCTGGAGGAGCAGATCCGCCGGGCGCTGGGCGGCACGCGGAAGGCGACGCAGACGCTGTCCACGAAGGTGATGCTGGGGGTGTTCGGGAACGTTCCGGCGTTCGACACGAACTTCTGCGCGGGGTCCGGGCTGCGTGCCCTGTCGGCGCGGGCCGTGTCGGACCTGCGGGACTTCCACGCGCGGCACGCCGGAGCACTGGCGCGGCCGGTCTACACCCGCGACTTCCTGACCGGGGCATTCACGGGTCGGCGGTACCCGCAGGCGAAACTGCTCGACATGGTCTTCTTCCTGGAAGGGCTGGGCTGACCAGTCGTATACCTGTTCGGTCTTTACTGTTACTGTTCGGTAGGGCGCTGTTATTTCAGTGGGCCTTTGTCCCATCCTGTGGGGGCGGGCGTCAGTTTCAGGGGTTTGACCGGCCCGATCTTCGTGGCGACCCGTTGGTTTTCACAGTTGCCGGTCAGTTCCTGCCAGGTGTACCGGGGGGTGGGGCCGGGTGTGACGCGGATCAGGGCGCTCGTCCAGCGGCCACCGGACTCCACGGCGCCGCAGTTGTCCTGGTACGGCTGCGGCAGGCGCTCGTAGTTCAGCTGGCCCAGCATCCGGCGGACCGGGCCGAGTTCCGCGATGTCCAGCCACCCCTCGGTGTAGCCCTGCCCGGTGAATCCGCCGTCCAGCGCGAGTTCCGTGAAGCCGTTGCGGTTGATGTCCTTCACGGCGTACATGGACGAGTAGTGGTCGACGAACACGTAGTGCGCGGCGACGTTCAGACCCTCCAGGATCACAAGCCCCTGCAGGTTACCGGGGCGCTGGTAGCACTGGGTGTACAGGTAGGCCATCTGCGCCCGGCCTTTCACCGTGAACGATCCGGGAGAGGCGCCCTCGATCCTGAAGTCGTTCATGCAGTACTCGGCGTTCCCCGCGCCCCACGCGTCCTGGGCGAGGGCCTGTCCGGCCAGGTACTGCACGCGGCCCCGTTCGCTTTCCGTCAGGCGGGGCTCGGGGAACGGCAGGCGGGAATCGTACAGCACCCGTTCCTGGGCAAGGGCATGTCCGGCGGTCAGGAGCGTCAGGGTCAGCAGTGCGCGGCGCATGCCGTCAGCATAGGCACCGTGAGCCCGGCACGCTGCCTCAGGTGCTGCTAGGCCTGCGCGGCCCACACCTGCGCCTGAAGGTCGTTCACAACACCCTGAAGCTTGCCGCCGAAGATGCTGGTACTCAGGCGGTCGAACCCGCCCAGTTCCTTCCGGACGGGACTGGTCGGCTGGTCGAGCAGGTCCCGGTCCAGGTACCCGTTCGCCTTGAGTTGCGACGCGAGCCGCTGGAGCCACCTGCGTTGCGGTGGCGTCCAGCTGCCCGAGCCGAGCACCCTGGCCAGGGCCGCGTCCACGCGGGCGTCAAACGGCGTGGGGGCCTCGTTCAGCGCGGCCGCGCGGATGAAACCGATGATGCTGGCGGCCGCGTCCACCTGCCTGACGCTGGCGTACGCGCGTTGCAGGTTGACTTCACTGAAACCCTGGTCGTCCAGTTGTCGCCGGATGCTCAGGAGGTCAGCGCGGGTCAGGTCCGCCGGGCGGGTCAGGACGGTACTCAGGGCAGGCAGGGTGTCACTGCCGCCGCGCACGAGCGATTCGAACGCCGTCAGGTAATCCTCGGCGCGGCGTCCGCCGGGGAATTCCTGCCCGACGTACATCACCCGGTCCGGGTGCTCGCTGATGTAGATGGGCTGCCCGCCCGTGGTGCGGCCGGTGTCGAGGAGTGCCAGGAGGGGCGCGTGCCGCGTGACCAGGGCGGCCGCCTCATCCGGCGTGGCGCGGCGCAGCGCGTGAACGAAGGCGCCGGGGGTCAGGCCGGTTTCACCTTCGAAGGTGTCCCTGGCCGCGTCGGTCAGGCGGTTCTCGACACGCCGGAGTTTCACGATCAGTTCGTCGCGGATCAGGGCGCGGGCGTCGGGGGTGGGCGCGGCCTGCATGTCGCTGCCCAGCGTGACGAAGCTGCGCCGGGGTTGCTGCACGACCGGCGGCATGGTGATGAAGTCCTGAATGGCTTCGTAGGCGCGCACGGCGTCGTAGATGCGGAACACGGTCTTGCCGATGTCGTCGCAGCGGCGGGTGGCGCGGCCCAGCATCTGCTCGAACAGGATGCGGCTGCTCACGCGGCGCAGGAACACCAGGGTGCTGATGGCAGGCACGTCGACGCCCGTGGTGAGCAGGTCGACGGTCACGGCAATGGCGGGCATGCGCTCGTTGCGGTAGCGGCGGGTGAGTTGCAGCGGTTGATCGCTGGCGCCCGTGATCTTCACGACGGCGCCGTCGTCCAGCTCGCCGTACTTCACCCGGAAGGCTTCTTTCAAGAGGTCCACGACCTCGTCGGCGTGCCGGTCGTTCACGCAGAACACCAGCGTCTTGTCCGGCCCGAACGGATTCAGGTGCTCGGCCAGGTGCGTGCACACCGCCCGGTTGAAGCCCCTGGCGATCACGCGCCGGTTGAAGTCCTCGATGTCCAGTCCCACGTCGTCAGGCGCTTCGTACAGCACGACGCCGTCATCACCGGGCGTGTAGGTGGGAATCTGCTCTCCCTGCTTGAACTGAATGCCGGTCATGGCCAGTTCCGTCTCGATCAGGATGGGCGGCTCATGGTCGATCAGCACGCCGTCCAGCACGGCCTGACGGTAGGTGTACGTGAAGACGGGCTTCCCGAAGATCTGGGTGGTGTGCAGGGCGGGCGTGGCCGTCAGGGCGACCTTCACCGCGTCGAAGTGTTCGAGCACCTGCCGGTACCGGCTGACGTACTCCGTTTCGCTGCGCCAGCCCAGTTCCGCGTCCGCGAGTTCCCTGTCCAGCGTGTACCCGCGGTGCGCCTCGTCGACTACGATCAGGTCGTACGTGCCGACCGAGGGGGGCGCGTCGCCCGTGACGCGCCGCGCGAGGCCCTGCACGGTCGTGACGTGCACGCTGGTGTCCGCATCGATGGGGCCGTCGCCCATGGCGGTCAGGCCGAACGTCTCGGCGAAGGTGCGGGTGCCTTCCAGGCGGGTGGTCCTGAAATCGTTACTGGCCTGCTCGCCGAGCGTTTCGCGGTCCACAAGGAACAGCACGCGCCGGAACCGTCCGGCTTTCAGCAGGCGGTAGATCAGGGCGATGGCGGTCTTGGTCTTGCCGGTCCCGGTCGCCATGGCCAGCAGCAGTTCCCGCTGCCCGGAGGCCACGCCCGCCTCGACGGCCTGAATGGCGGCTTTCTGGTAGGGCCGCAGGCCCAGGTCGTACTCCAGCGGTTCGGTCCGCAGGCGCTCGTCAGCGGCGGCCGTGTCCTGCTCCAGCAGGGCCAGCAGCTCTGCCGGGGTGTGCCAGCCGGGCAGGGCGTGGGCGGGGTTCACTGGCCGCCGGGCGTCCCGGAACCAGATGCCGCTCTCGGTTTTCAGTTGCGCCAGGTAGGGGCGGCCGTTCGTGGCGTACAGGAACGGTGTGCGGTAGGGGCTCTCCCCCTCTCCCCACGGGCCGCCCGGCAGTTCCAGGCCGGGCACGTGCAGCCGGAACCCGCGGCTGTAGCGGGCCGCCTGCTCGAGGCTGCTCATCACGCCCTTGTTCTTGCGTTTGGCTTCCACCACGCCGATGGGTATCAGCCCGGCGAACAGCGCGTAGTCCGCCGGGCCGTGATCGGTCGGCCACTCCGCGATCGCCAGGAAGCGACCCTTCACGGGTCGGGTCCCCTGGCTGTACCGGAGTTGGACGGTGTCCGCTTCCCAGCCGGCCGCGCGCAGTTGGGCGTCGATCAGTTGCCGCGTCTGCGCTTCGGTCAGCTGGATGTGGGACGCCGCGTGGCTGGCGGCCGTGGCGATGCGTGACGTGTCGGCGGGCGCCGTGGCCTGCTGCTCGGCCAGGCGCGCCTCCGCCTCGGCGCGGGCCTGTTCCGCCCCGGCCAGCAGGGCACGCAGGCGCCCGGCATCATCGCTCCGCTGCGGGGGAATGAACTCGCCGCGCACGTACGCCGGGTCGTGGAAGGTCCGCAGGAGCCACACGCCGACGATCCACGCGAACTGCAGGTGACTGAGCGCCTGATCGTGTTCGCCCGTGAAGGCGTGGTTCGCCTCGTTCCCGGTGCGCCGCAGTTCCGTCAGCAACTGCCACACCTCGCGCGGCAGCACCCCTTCACGTTGCAGCCGGGCGAGGCGGGCCTGCTGGGATTCGTCCTCTCCCTGCAGGGTTCCCGAGCGGGCCGCGACGACCCGGGAGAGTAGTTCGCCGTACTGCCTGAGTTTCAGCAGGGCCGTGTTGGGATCATCTGCGGCGTACCGTTCCGCCAGCGCCCCCAGCTGAGCCAGCAGGGGCTCGACTGCGCTCAGATCATCGAAATTGGAAGGCGGACTGCTCAGCATGTGAACTCCAGGTGGGGCGAACGGGCGAAACAGAAGACCGGTTGAGATCAAGCTATCCCACGGGCGCCGCTTTCACTGCCTACATTGCGGCCAGGCGACGGCCGAGGCAGACATGCAATGTGCCCCCGGCGCAGGCCTGCCTGACTGACACGACGTTGACAGAGTGCAGGAGCCCATTGGCCAGAGTCCGGGGGAAACCACGCAGGGGTGCGGTTGACCTGCCTGCCGGCACAGTCGTCATAACGTTGCTGCACTCTGCGGACACGCTGGGCAGAGCATGATCAGCAGGCGCACAGGGAGGCCTGTTGGCCGGCGAAAGTGGGGCACCCTGCGCAGGGCGAAACGCGCGGTGCTCACCGTCACGCCGGGACACGCAGCGCTCCCCCCAGATCAGGTCAGGACGATCAACCCGCGTCTGCGTGACGTGGAACAGATCCCTAGGCATGCACTGGCACGCCTGCCCGAGCAGGTCTGTCCGCCCTTCAGGGCGGACGGCTCCGGGTCAGTCTGGTCCGTGACCGTGCCGCCCGCGCTGTACTTGATGATCTCCTCGATCAGGCCACCGATCACGCAGTGCGGGAGGCTGGGCCGGGCGTGCCCGGTCGGGAACATCCCCACGAGCCAGCTGGCGTTCCGCTTCTCCAACGCTGCCGGTGCCCGGTCGATCAGACTACCGATGGTCGCCTCGCGTACGTGATCCCTCAGGGTCTTTCAGCGGGCCTCGCCCGGCACCCAGAACCCACCCTCAGCGAGGTACTCGTTACGGTCGTCAGCTTTGAGTTTCTCGTACAGGCCAGTGAACGCGTCACTGGTGTACCCGGGAAGCACCGAGGACGAGCAGGTCATGCTCGTCCTCGGTGGCGTCCACGTGCCTCGCAGCTCATCGGCAGTGCTTCACAGGATGTCCGCACTCCACGGCTGAACGCTGGAAGGCGAGCCGCTCGTTACGATTCCCCGGGCTGTTGTCTGGGCATGGAGAAAGCAGGGTCCTCACTTCCTATCGCAGATCACCACAGGCCATCTGTGCGGGGCTTGTAGAGCCTGTGTTCTGATTTAAAGATGATTCTTTATAAGAATAAGGCTCTTCCTGGATTCCAGGGAGCTGAGGGTGCTCTGATAAACTATCAGCATGCTGAGCTTA
>NZ_BMQM01000054.1 GCF_014648115.1 Deinococcus seoulensis | reverse complement strand
CAGGTCTAGCCCGTATCCGCGTGCGCCGACTCGTTTCATAGCCTTATTATGACAAATGCTCTAGAAGCTGCGGACAAAACCGGGAGAGGACACGTCAGGCGTAGACGTTCTTCCCGCTGTCTGCGTAGGACTCGTAGACGTGAGCGTAGATGTTCTTGAGGAGGGTATCCAGTTCGCCCTCAGTCGCGCCCAGGGCACGCAGGTCATCCCGAATGGCCTTCTTGACCCTGGCTTTCGTCTGCTGCTTCTTGCGCCAGTCGAGTACCAGGGCGCTGCTTTTGAGCTTCTCAATCAGGTGCCGGGCCATCCCCTTCACAGCTTGCTCGTCCCGTCTGCTCAGTTCCGGGCCCCCCTGGACCACCAGGTCGAAGACAGCCAGCTCCTCCTCAGAGAGTCCTTCACGCGCGGCACGCTGGCCTTCCTCGTCGAGGTCCTGGCCAAACTGCAGCAGCTCCTTGAAGAAGTCCTCGACATTCGCCGCGCCGAAGTTGTAGTCATCGATCATGGCCTGAAGCTTCTCCGCGAAGTTCACACGCGTCTTGTTGAGGCGGGCGAGCTGGTTCACGCGGCCGTTCAGAAGAGCTTTGAGCTTCTCCGCCTCGGTGCGCTTATAGGGGGATTGACCGAAGGTCTGCGCCAGCTTCTCGAAGTCGATGCGGCTGAGGTCAAGTTTTGTCCCGCCCTCACGCACTCGGTAGCGCTGGGCGATGACTGACTCGTCCAGCAGGGCTTCGACCTTGGCCATCACGCCGTTCTCGCCTGGCCCTTCCCCTCCTGTCGCAACCAGCAGCATCTCAGCGAGGACGACGTACAGGGCCCGCTCCCTGGTGTACGCCTGAGCTGTGCGGTCAGGCAGCACGGCCTTGTACAGCCGGTCGATCACAGCGGCCGCCTCCAGATAGCGCTTGCGGGTCGCTTCCGACTCCAGCAGGGCGTCCCGCGCGGTCTCCAGGAGGTGCAGCTTGTCGAACCCCTCTGCCGCAAGGATGACGTCCGGCTGGATGCCCCTGGGCGACAGGAACGCCCGCATACCGTCAACCTGGGCCTGCAGATGGGCGATCAGCTGCTCTTTGGGTTGCACGGGTGAATCCACGCCGCCACCGCCATCCCCCGCCCCGTAGATCGCAAGGGCCTGCTGGAGGTCACGGAACACGCCGATGTAATCCACGATGAGCCCGCTCACCTTGTGCTCCCAGACCCGGTTGGCACGGGCGATGGTCTGCATCAGCGTGTGGTTACGCATCGGCTTGTCGAGATAGATGGTGCTGACGCTCGGCGCGTCGAACCCCGTCATCCACATGGCGCAGACGAACACGATCCGCAGGCGGTCCTGAGGGTTCTTGAATTTCTCCTCCAGGTCCTCTTCGACGAAGCGTTTGCGGTGTGGCGTGATGTCCACACCCTTGGCGGCGAAGTCGGCGACTTCGTTCTGTGCCTGCGACACGACGACGGCCATGTCGGTCTCCTGCATGAACCGCAGTCGGGCCAGCAGCGAGTCCCGCACTTCGCCCGTCGCGAAGCTCAGCTCCGCCTCCAGTCGCTGGATCGCTTCCTGCCAGTGCTGCTGCACCCGGTCGTACATGCGCACCGCAGTCAACTTGTCCACGCTGACGACCATGGCCTTCCCGAACTGCACGCGGCCCATGAAGTGCGCCACCAGGTCCCGGGCGATCTCGTCCAGGCGATTTTCCAGCGTCAGCAGTTGGTACTGCTTGCCGAAACTTCTGGCCAGCTGCTGCTCAGCCTCGTCGTTCAGACCGGCTTCCTCGGCCAGCTGCAGCATGTCGTCCTGGAAGTCCTCGTTGGCCAGCTGTAACTCGGGGATGCGGTTCTCGTAGTACAGCGGAACGGTCGCCTGATCCTCAATGGCGTCGCGAAAGTTATAGACCGACACGTAGTTGCCGAAGACCTCGCGCGTCTTCTGTTCCCCGGCCATCAGCGGCGTTCCCGTAAAGCCGATAAAGGAGGCGTTCGGGAGGGCCTGCCGCATGTTGCCGGCGAAGACGTCGTACTGGCTCCGGTGGGCCTCGTCGGTCATCACGATCACATCGTCCCGCTGGGTCAGCGTGGGATACACCTCACCCTTCTCGGTCCGGAACTTCTGGATCAGGGTGAACAGGTAGCGGTGATCCTCCTGAAGCAGCTGTTTCAGGCCCGCGCCGCTCTCGGCGCGCACCTGATCTTCCGGCTCGGTGACGGCACCCGTGCGGGCGAAAGTCTTATAGATCTGGCTATCGAGTTCATCGCGGTCGGTGACGACCACGAAACTCCAGTTGCCAGGCACCTTCCGCAGGACCTTCTGGGCAAAGAAGACCATGCTGAAACTCTTCCCGGACCCCTGGGTATGCCAGAACACCCCGAGCTTGCCCCCGTTCTTCTTGGTGTGCCGCAGAGCCTCCAGAGCGTTGTTCACGCCCAGGTACTGGTGGTTCTTCGCGAGGATTTTCAGGAGCTGGCCGTCGCCCTCGATGTACAGGATGAAGTTCTCAACCAGGTCGAGAAGGCGCGTGCGGTCGCACATCCCCTTCAACATGGTCTCCAGGCCCGGCCGTTTGGGCTCGTCCTCGCGCTCGATCTTCTTCCAGTCGACGAAGTGCTCCCAGCCCGCCGTGAGGCTCCCCACGCGGGCTTCCAGACCGTTCGAGACAACGATGAAGGCGTTGGGGATGAAGAGCTGCGGGATGGTGTCCTGGTAGTCGCGCAGGTTGTCCTGGAAGCCGTCCACGAGATTCTTGTGGGCCGCCTTGAGTTCCACCAGGACCAGCGGCAGGCCGTTCACGAAACCCACCACATCCGGTCGGCGGTTCCACAGGCCGTCCGGGTTGGTCACCCAGAGTTGCTGCACCGCCAGGAACCGGTTATTGTCGGGTACATTCCAGTCGATCACCTGGACCCGCTCCGTGACCTGATCCCCGTCCGCGTTGTTGAAGGAGACGGGGACGCCCTGCTTGACCAGCTCGTACAGCTCACGGTTCGCCTGCACGCCAGTCATCGCCGAGCGGTCCAGGATGACCGCCTCGACCGCAAGACGCAGGGCCACCTCGGGCAGGTCCGGGTTGAGGGCGCGGAGGGCAGCCATCAGCTCCCGCTCCAGGATCACCTCACGGCGGCTCTCGCGGCCCAGCAGACTCTCCGGGCCGAAGTCCTCGTGCATGGCGTCCACCGTGCGCCAGCCGAGCTGTCCCAGCAGCCGCATCGCGGTGTGCTCGACCAACGTGTCCTCACTGAACAGGTGCATGGTTCGCCCCGACGACCTGATCAACCAAGAGGGTCAAGGTCGAGAGATCCACCGGCTGGTCGAAGCGTCCCTCGAAATAGCCGGGGTCCCAGCCGACAAGGCCGTCCTGGTCTCTGGACTGGCCCAGGAGCTGCGGATTCTCCAGGGTCGCATACGGATGCCGAAGGGCCAGGAACACGTTCCCCCGGTTGATCCATAACCGCGCCACGTCGCGGTCTCCCAGCAGGTAATGATCCGCAGACGGCGAGCTTTTCACTTCCGCACCACGACTCCTGAACAGCTGTCTCAGGGAGCGGACCAACTGCCGCACGGCGGGTTCGCGATAGGCCAGATTCTGCTCGAACTGCGAATGAACAGCACGAATCAGAGGCATGGCGCGCGCGGTCGCTTCAGTCGAGTCCAGCGGCAGAGCCCAGCGGTCCTTACTCCGCGCCTCCCAGCCCACGAACAATTCCTCCGGCAGGACATCAGGATCACGCGGCTGAATCTCGACGAGGACTCCACCTGCCCGCAGCAGCCCGATCAGTTCAACAGGACGACCGTACCCTATGTAATTCTTCGTCGCACCACGAGTCAGCGCAGGGTCAAGGTCCAACAGAGCCTGCTCGAACACCCCAAGGGCCGCGCCCGCTTCCGGAGACAGCGTGTCCAGGCTGAGTGTCGTCGGGACGCGGGCCACCTGATAGGCGAGGGCCTGCCCTGCCAATTCCAGGAACCACTCCACGTCGTCACCCGGACGCAACACGATCTCCACGTCGCCATTGCCGTGATGCCCGATGCTCGTGACATCCCGGGCCCGTCCCGTCTGATCCACGAGCTTGCCGTAAGGCAGGTTCAACCAACACCGCAGGTTGTTGGCACCCGGCTGGACCGTGATGTCGCAGAAGTTCGTCCCCACCTTGTACCCGATGTACACCGCCAGCGGGTGCTCGGTCACGTCCTCGTGCAGAACCAGCAGCCCCTCGCGCACATCCTCGAAAAGCTCGCGGAGCTCAGTGCTGGCCCCACCCAGATGATCCTCAACGCTGCGCTCCCCCCGAGGTGTCCGGCGGGTCTTCTCGTCCGCTCGTGCCCTGGCTTCCTCTGAGGGTTCCAGGGCAGGCCACACCTTCACGGCCTGATCAGCCAGCCGCTCCGCCCGCGCCTGAATCTGAGCTTCATTCCACTCGTCCAACTTCGCCAGGTCGGCATTCAGACGCAGATGACTGTCCTTGAACCCACCTATCATGTCCCGCTTCTCCACAAACGGCCGAGCGCTGAGTTCGCTGTTGTACCCCGTCAGGGTCAGGTTCCCCAGAGTATGCAGGTAACGGCTCTGCACACCCTCGGCATCCGGCCCCAGCATCGCCAGCCACTCTGCGTGCAGGTTCTCAGTCTGCGGCATGACATGCTCGATGGTCAGTCCGCCCAGCGAGATCGGCTCCTTATGCGAGTGGTTCTCCAACTTCAGCAGGGTGTAGGCACACAGGCGCTTCACCTGGTACAGGTCGCGGTGCAGCAGCCCTTCCCGGAATTCGCCGTCTCGAGGGAAACGCAGGTACGTCTTCAGCTCGAACAGGGCGTCCTGGAGACTCTGCACGTACTCTGCGCGGTCCAGGCGGCGCGGCAAATCAGGGAACAACTTGTTCAGCCCCTGCGAGTTGATGCCAGTCACGCTCCGCCGGAACAGGTACGACTCGATCAAGCGCAGAACCTGAAGCACCTCCGGCTTCCCGATCACCCCCTGCTGCCAGTCGGCATACACCTGAAGCAGGAACGGGAACGCCACATCCAATTTCAGAGCGGCCAGTTCCAGCAGCGCCCGCCGCACGTCGGCGTCCTTCTCTACGCCTGCCGGATCAAGGATCGCCGCGTAATACCGCGACATCTCCGCCAGGTCCTGCACCAGCCCGCTCATATCTCCCTGCGCGAGCGCGTACCGTTTGAACGACGCGTACACCTGATCCAACCGCGCCGGGGTACTGGTCGGCACCCGCAGGCTCAGGTAATCCCGAACGAAACGGTCGAAATCCTGCGGGTCACGCCCCGCGAAGCGGTCCTCCATCGGTTTCCAGTACTCGTTGTACAGCTTCGTCTGCGCCTTCGGTTCAAGGCCCATGAGCATGAAATTCCGGATCAGGTCCGCCTGCTTGAGGTCCAGGCCCGTGCTGTTCATGCTCTCGAAGATCAACTGAGGATTGTCTTTCCCCTGCTCCAGCGCCACATCCACAATGACCAGCTTCTGCAGGCCCCGGTACACATCCCGCAGGTCCACACTCTCATCATTCAAGCGTTCCTCGAAGAACGCCAGATTCTCCAGCACCCGCCCGCTCGGCGTCTCTGGCAACGGGCCCCCATCCAGTAAGCGACGCAGCGTCTCCCTGTCCGACTGCGTGAGCATCAACTTGTAGAAGCCGTCCCCGCCTTCCTCATGGCGATTGATCAGATGGTTCTCGCGGATTCGGGCAGCCGTGATCCTCGTCTCACTCACCGACCCGTCCTCGGCCTCGCTGGTCAGCAGGATCTCACCCTCCGACCCCAGATGCCGCGCCAACGCCAGGAGGAGCAGCGTGGTCGTCGTGAGGCGCTGCTGCCCATCGATCACCAGCATCTGCGATACGTCCGAGGCGGTATACACGCCCCGCCCGATGTACACCACCGCCCCCAGGAAGTGAGCATCCACCCTGGCGTCTCGCCCCGCCGAGAGCAGGTCATGCCAGTACTGCTCACACTGAGGTCGCAGCCACGAGTAGGTGCGCTGGTAGATGGGGACGAAGAACTGCTTCTCGCCCTGAAGGAACTTCAGGAGCTTGGACTCTTTCGCTTTCATGCCATCTCCTCTTGTCCCATTGCTGCGTCGTCAACGCCGCTGATGTCCAGCCCTGACACGTCCAGTTCGCCCGACACCAGCCTGGGCAACAGCAGATCGCGCGTGCGGCGCAGGTTTGCGTTACGGCGAGTGAGGTTAAGAATCGAGTCGAGTAGTGGCTGCACGTGATCACTAAAATCGTCGGCAAGACGTCCGGGGTCCACAACCCGCATATTTTCTAGTTTGCCCTTGCTTACATTTGGCATCGTCGCACCAACAAGGCCTATCATCTCTAGATCCGTTTTAAGAGATTCGATCAGGAAGTAAAGAAATCCAAGATGCTTTTTTTCCGGGGTGATGGCGTTTATCTGCTGGTTAAATTGACTTGGTTGAGCAGTGATAGTTACCTTGCCAACTGTACCTATGCAACTCACCAAAATGGATTCTGTCGGAACAAGTTTTTTCTTCTGTGCCGCACTTCCTAATACTGAAAGATTTTCCGAGGCGCTCAATGTAAAAATTCCATTCATGTCCGGTATTTTTATAAATGGAATGTCGCCACCAAAATACTCTGGCATCGTTTTTGATGGTGTTTTCCCGGTTATGAAATTGCCGAAATGAGCTAGCGGAACATTTGCCCACTCCTTCGGCCTCCGCCCCTGCTCGTCTTCTACGAACTCGGCCTGCTCATGACCAGGGAAGCGGTACTCCACGAACCACTCGCGGTACAGGGCTCGCGCCATGTCCTCCAGCACCCGCACCCGCCGCGTGTTGTTCTCGATCAGGTCATCGTAGGCGGAGAGGACAGCGGCGATCTTGCGCTGTGTGGGGAGAGGTGGCAAAGGCACCACCATGCGCCGAAAAATGGGGTGGTGCCCTTTGTAATCACCAATCGTCACCCTTCCCAAAGTTGCGTAATAAAGATATTTCGTGTGTGATTTGCCTTCGATCCCTCTGTAAGGGAAGACATTTTGTATGCATGAGAATGATCGAGTCATCCATCGCATCTCGCATGTATGGTTAGCAAATGTAAATACGGGGTCGTCAAATGAGGCGACCACTCCTGGCTCCTCGTCGTGATAGCCAACGAAGCCATCGGCAGATTGATTAATTATCGGTACGGCTCCCTCGCTCACAGCACTTCTCTGGTCGAATAGTTTCCCGGGCTTGAGACGCTCACTTACAGACTCGACTGACACAAATGTCCAACTGCCAGGCAAGATTGGAAGCGTGTCTGTTGGCTGGAGTAGTGTCTGAATCTGTTTCACGCCTTGCCCCCATCCATTAACGCCTGAATGTTCTCGCTGATCCGTTCCTCTAGCTCGTGTGCTTCGGCTGTCAAGGTCTCCAGTTCCTCGTTCAGCTCGCCCAATCGCGCGCTGAAGTCGAAGTCGTCAGTGGCACGGGCAGTGACGCCCACATATCGGCCAGGGTTCAGGCTCCAGCCCTGCACTTCGATCTCGCTGCGCGTGGCGACCTTGCACAGGCCGGGCACGTCGCGGTACACGCTGCCGGGGAAGGTTTCTTCAAATGTCTCGCGGCTGCCGTGCTTGAACTCGGGTTGTTCGCCCCGGTACAGGTTGGCGATATTTGCCAGGAACTCGACCTGCTCGTCGGTCATCTCGCGGATGGCGCGGGTGACCTGCACGAAGGTGTGGCGCCCGTCAATGAACAGGACCTTGTCCTCGCGGGCGCTGCCGCGCTTGCCGTTGTCGAGGAACCACACCGTGGCGGGCAGCGTGACGGTGTAGAAGAGGTTGCTGCTGGCGGCGAACATGATGTCCACGTTGCCGCTCTGGATCATGCGCTGGCGGATCAGCTGCTCGCTGCCGCGTGCGTCGCTGGCACTGTTGGCCATGACGACCCCGGCGCGGCCCTTCTCGTTCAGGCTGCTGCTGATGTACTGGAGCCACAGGTAGTTGCCGTTGTCGGTGCTGGGCACACCATGGGGCAGGCGCGGGTCGGCGGCGATGTCGTCCTTCTTGATGCCCTTGACGTTGAAGGGCGGGTTGGCCAGGGCGAAGTCGAACTTGCCGCGGCTGCCATGGATGTCCTCGTAGAAGGTGTTGCCCTGGCGGATATCGCCGCTGAGGCCGTGCACGGCGAGGTTCATGCGGGC
Source organism: Deinococcus seoulensis (assembly GCF_014648115.1). Taxonomy (NCBI): domain Bacteria; kingdom Thermotogati; phylum Deinococcota; class Deinococci; order Deinococcales; family Deinococcaceae; genus Deinococcus; species Deinococcus seoulensis. The sequence continues at coordinate 9,419 of NZ_BMQM01000054.1, read as the reverse complement.
CAGTCGTACGGTCTCGGCGGTCTTCTCCTGCCCGAAGACGCTCAGTTCGTCGGTGGGGTTCTTCTGATGCTCGGTGATGAAGCGGGCGGACTGTACGAACATCCCGCCCGAGCCGCAGGCGGGGTCGTAGATGCGGCCGTGGAAGGGTTCCATGATCTCGACCATCAGCTTGACGAGGCTGGTCGGCGTGTAGAACTCGCCGCCCAGTTGCCCTTCGCGCTTGGCGAACTCACCCAGGAAGTACTCGTACACCTTGCCGAAGGCGTCCCCTTCCAGTCCGGCGGCGATCTCCTCGAAGTTGAAGGCCTTCAGGAGGGGCGCGAGGACGCTGTTATCGAGTCGGTTATAGATCTTGGGCAGCACGCCCTTGAGGTCGTCGTTTTCGGTCTCGATGGCGTTCATGGCCTCGTTGATGGCCGCGCCCAGGTTCGCGCCTTCCGGCAGGGCCAGCAGGCGGCGGTAGCGGGCCTGTTCGGGCAGGTACATCACGCCTTCCGCCTGGAAGTCGATGGGGTCGGCGTCTGCGCCCAGTTCCTGCTGCGCCTGCTGGAAGCGGTGGTCGGCGTAGGCCAGGAAGATCAGGCCCAGGACCGGGGTGCTGTACTCGTGGCTGCGGAGCTTGCTGTTCGCGCGAAGGTTATCGGCCGCCGCCCACAGGCGGCGCTCGACTTCGGAGGTGTTGGTCGTCATGGTGCCGTCCAGCATAGTGCGCGGCGGATGCGACTGGCGGCGCATTTCTGACGTGTCGGGAGGACTGGTGAAGTGGCTGGCACAGGGTGCCGTGGCAACGGACAGGATGGCCGGGCTGGTTGCCGGGCCGCGCGTTGAGCGATCTGGCCTCACAGGGCTGAACTTACATCCAGCCGTCTGAAAGGTCGGGACCTACAGGCAGGGGTCTGCGCGGCCCTTCAGGTCGTGTGGCGACGAGTGTGCGGTGATTCTGGGCGTGGTGCCGTGCGAAACTGCCTTGATCGATCCTCCGACTCCTCACGGCAAAGGTTCACGCATGGAAACGTCGCACCACCCTGATCAGGCCCAACGCTTCTTCCAGTACCTGAAGGAGTTCACGCAGCTCAAGTACAAGCCCCAGCGCACCAATCAGGGGGACGGGGTCTTGTGGCTCCACGCACTGCCCGACGACCCCCGCATCACCAACGTGGCCCGGCAGTCCGCCGAGGCCGCCGGCGACGACTGGCTGGTCATTCAGAAGCCCCGCTTCTTCCCGGCCCCGGCCCTGCCGGAGGAGTTGGCCGGATGGGTGACGGATGCGGTTGACCGCCCCGACCAGGCTCCAGGCATCCGGTCGCAGCGGGTGGTTACCGCCCAGGTTCTGGACGATGACCTTCAGACCAGGGAGATCAGAGAGACCCTGTTCCTGGATCAGGAAGCGGCAGTCTTCAAGAGCTGGCAGGCCTATGAGCAACGCTGGCAGGCCTGGGCCGAGGAGGAACGCCGGGCGCGGGACGTGCAGCGGCACTACTCTCAGCTGTTCGACTTTCACCAGAAGCTCGCCGCAGAGAGCGAGAAGTACGAGTTGCGCCTCGGATTGGGCCACCTGACCTGGAGGGCCCCGTCGAGCGGCGAGGTCCGCCGCCACCTGTTCACGGCCCGGGCCGCCCTGCACTTCGACGCCCTGCGGGGTGTTCTGAGCGTCACGGCCGCCGGGGACGGCGCGCGGACCTCACTGGAACAGGACATGCTGGACGCCGACGACCGCGTGATGCCGCAGGTGCAGGAGGCCATCCAGAAGGTGCTGCTCGACAGTGGCGAGGACCTCTGGAGCGGGCAGACCTTACCGGCCCTGCTCGAGACCTGGGTGAATTCAGCCGGGGATCGGGGCACCTACGCAGCTGAGCTTCGACCCATTCAGGGCGTGTCGGAACGCCCGGCGGTCCACTGGGCTCCGGCCCTGATCCTGCGTCGGCGCGGCGAACGTACCCTCACCGCTGCCTACGACAGCATCCTGACTCAACTCGGCGCACCGGCCGGTCTGCCGGACAGCGTCCGGCGCTTCCTGGGTGACCGCCCACCGGTCACGGGCCCGGCGGAGCCGGGACAGCAGGACCAGACGGTGTATTTCCCACTGCCAGCCAACTCCGCGCAGCGGGACATCATCCGGCGAATCCGGCGGGAGAAGGGCGTGCTGGTGCAGGGTCCGCCCGGCACCGGGAAGTCGCACACCATCGTGAACCTGGTCAGCCACCTGCTGGCCACGGATCAGAAGGTGCTGGTCACCAGTCACACGGCCCGCGCGCTGAGCGTCCTCCGGGAGAAGTTTCCGGCGGAACTGCGCAGCCTGTGTATTACACATCTGCGCGGCGAGGAAGGCGCACAGGCCGCCCTGCAGGGCTCGGTCGGGGAGATCCTGCACCGCTTCACCAGCCGCCAGCCCGGTCAGGAGGCCGAGCAGGAGAAGCTGCTGTTCAGTCGCCTGGAACAGGCCCGTCAGCAGGAAGACCGCCTGCTCGACTGCCTCCGGGAGATCCGGGAGGCGGAGACGGGCCAGCTCGAACTGTTTGGATACCGTGGACCGGCGCAGCTGATCGGTGCGCAGTTGCGGGCTCAGGAACCTCAGTTTGAGTGGCTCGCGGACTTTGCTGACCCGGCCCGGCCTGCTCCGCTCTCAAACGCCGAGATGGAGCGGCTGCTGGACCTGCTGCGGGACCTGAGTGCCGAAGAAGCCCAGGAGCTCTCACGGCGGCGGCCAGAGGCGGCGGAACTCACCCGGCCGGAAGCCTTCCTCCGCTTCGTTCAGGGAGAGAAGGCGTCGAAGGCGCAGGCCGCCGCGCATGAGGCGGCGCGTACCCACCCGCAGTATCCTGTGATTGAGCGGGCCGAGCCAGAAGCCCGGCACGCCCTCTTGCAGACGGTTCAGGCCCTGATGGCGAGCGTCGACACCGAACGGCAGCGGCCACTGCCCTGGATGGCTAGCGCAGTCGACGCCGCATTGAAGGAGCAGGCCAGCCGCTGGCAGGAGGTGGCTCGGCAAAGCCTCGAGTTGCTGCCGGAGCTGCATCAGCACGCGGACGAGCTGGAAGAACGGGCCCTGACGGGTCTGAACGGCCGGGACCTTCCCACCGTGAGAAGCGACGCCCAGGCGGTGCTGCACCACCTGCGCGGCGGCGGGAGCTGGGGCGGCCTCTTCGGGAAGCCCGCGGCGGTCAAGCAGCGGCAGTACCTGCGCACCGATGTCCGGCTCGGTGGCCGCGCGGCCGACACGGTGGAGACTCTCACGGCCCTGCTGGACCACCTGCGCCTGGACGCCAACCTGGACAAGTTGAAGGGCCTCTGGGCCAGCCTCGGGGTCGAGGTGAGCGGTCCGGTCAGACTTCAGGTCACGGAACTCGGGGCGCACTGTCAGGCCCTGGTCCGGATGCTCAAGCTGCGCCAGGTCCTGGAGGCCGCCCAGCAGGCCGTACGGGGCATCATGGGCCTCCCGCAGCCGCAGTGGTGGGAGGCCGGGGACCTGCGTGCCCTGGTGTCGATGGTGCAGGCAGCGGACGCGGGCAGCGAGGCTCAGGCGAGCAGGCAGACCCTTGAGGCGCTGCTCCCTGCACTTCAGGGCCTCGAAGCAGTCGGCAACGCCCACGACATTGTCTCCGAGCTGATCGGAGCCATCGAGGGGCGTGACGCAGAGGCCTACGGCCTGGCCTACCTGAAGCTTCAGGACCTGGCCCAGCGTCAGGCGCTGCTGTCCGAGCAGCAGGCCCTGCTGAGCCGCCTCGGGGCGGGCGCCTCCCTGCTGGCCGATGAGCTCCTGTCCACCTTCCCGGAATCCACCTGGGACGCCCGGCTCGCGGGGTTCGAGCAGGCCTGGAACTGGGTGAGGGCTGATCTCAGGGTCCGGGAGCTCGCCAACCCGGACACCGAGGTGGACACCAGGGAACAGCTCGCGGCTGCCCGGGACGTGCAGCGCCAGACGCTGGGCGCACTCGCCGCGACGAAAGCCTGGCGCAGCACGCTGGACCGCATGACGCCCCGAGAACAGGCGGCCCTCGTGCGCTGGCAGAACGCCATCCGCAAGATCGGCAAAGGTACCGGCAAGCACGCTGGCAAGTGGCGGCAGGTGGCCCAGCAGAGCCTCGACGAGGCCCGCACGGCCATCCCCGCCTGGATCATGCCGCTGCATCTCGTCGCGGAGAACTTCGCGGTCAGCCCCGGCATGTTCGACGTCGTGATCGTCGACGAGGCCTCGCAGGCGGGCCCTGAGTCGCTGTTCCTCACCTTCATCGCAAAGAAGATCATCATCGTCGGGGACGACAAGCAGATCGAACCCGAAGGAGTGGGCATCCCGATCGCCCAGGTGGACGCCCTCGTGCAGCGGTACCTGCGTGACGTGCCTGCGCCGGAAGTCATCGGGGACCCGAAGGCCAGCCTCTTCGGCTTTGGCAGCTACGCCTACCCGACTCGGATCAGTCTGCGTGAACACTTCCGCTGCATGCCGGAGATCATCAAGTTTTCCAGCGACCTGAGCTACCCGCAGGAGCCGCTGATCGCCCTGCGGCAGTTCGGGGCCGAGCGGCTCCAGCCACTGGTGGCCCGGCAGGTCGAAGGCGGCTACACCATGCCGCTGCGCGGCGACAAGTTCAATCCGGTGGAGGCGCGGGCCATTGTCGATCAGATCAAGGCCTGCATCGCCAACCCCCGCTACGCCGGGAAGAGCTTCGGGGTGATCAGCCTGGTGGGCGAGTCGCAGGCCGAGGAGATCGCCACCCTGCTGCGCGCCGAGATCGGGGAGGCGGAAATCGAAGCCCGGAGGCTGGTGTGCGGAAACGCCTACAGCTTCCAGGGCGACGAGCGGGACGTGATCTTCCTGAGCATGGTGGTCAGCCCGACCGACGGTAAGCGGGAGCCGAAAGTCGGGCGTGACAGCGAAAAATTCCAGCCCCGCTACAACGTGGCCGTCAGCCGAGCCCGCGATCAGCTGTGGCTCTTCCACAGCGTCGACCTCACCGACCTGCATCCGGAAGACCTGCGTGCGTCCCTGATCCGCCACGTGCGCAATCCCGAACTGGAAGGCTGGACCCCGCTCGCGTCGAAGGAGATCGGGACGCTGCGTGAACTGGCGGCGCGCCCGGGACGCGGCAACACGTCCCCGCCTGACAAGTTCGACAGCTGGTTCGAGGTGGACGTCTACCTGGATCTGGTCGACCGGGGGTACCGGGTGATTCCACAGTACGAACTGGGCGGCTACCGCATCGACCTCGTCGTCGAGGGCCTGAGGGGCCGCCTGGCCGTCGAATGCGACGGCGATCACTGGCATGGTCCGGAGAAGTACCTCGACGACCTGGCCCGCCAGCAGACCCTGGAGCGCGCCGGGATGGAATTCTGGCGGGTCCGGGGCAGCACGTACGCACGCGATCCCGAAGGTGCCCTGGAGGATCTGTGGCGCACGCTGGAGAGAAGGGGCGTCTTCCCCGAAGGCGACCCCCGAAACTTCCAGCCCACCGAGCCGGTCCCGGCTCATGTTCCCGCAGAACCTGCCGAAGGCACCGTGGACGCCGCAGCCGCCCTCCAGACTGAGGAGGCGGCCCGAGAGGAGATCGTCGAGACCACCAGCGAGGTGATCACCCCGGTGGAGCATGTGGTCACGGCGCTGCTGGAGCCGTACGGCCGCTGGGTTCCCCGGCCCTTGCCGGACCCCCGCACCCTCAGCAGCCTGGAGCCTGTCGTGGAGGGATTGCAGGAGATCGTCGCGAGCGAGGGGCCAATGACGGCGCGGCAGGCGTACCAGGTGTACTGCCAGGCGGCCGGCATCCGGTTCGGGCAGGCAACGAAGAGCCTGCTGAACAAGGCGATGACCCGCGCCGTGCGCGCCGGGATGCTGCTCGCTGCGGACGAATGGGGCACCCCCGGGCTGCTCGACAAGGTCGTCCGCACGCCGCTCTGCCCTGCGGTGCGGCTGCGGGAGACCGGACCTCGCAAGCTCACGGACGTCCCACCTTCCGAAATCCAGGCCCTGATGCTAAAGCTCCTCGCCTCCGAGCCCGAGCTCGGGGAGGGCAGCCCCGAGGCCCTCTACCGGATCGTGCTGGCCACCTACGGTGCGCAGCGCCTCACCGAGAACGTCCGCACCGTGCTGGAACGTGCGCTGCGCCTGGAGCAGCCAGCCTAGCCCGACAGCGCCCGCAGGTCATTGACCTCCAGCCCAGACTGAGCCTGAACTGAAGGCCGTCCCAGAGGCAGCCGCAGCCAGCTCATCGGCAATCTGCCAGACCTCCAGGTCCAACTGCCTGTTCCGGCGTTCCTCCTGCCGTGTCGGGGGCGACCAGCGGTAGGCGACGGGCCAGGCGCTGGAGTCATGCAAGTCGATGGTGATGGAGGCGCAGTGCTGCCAGACCGACCTGGGGATGCGGTAGAGCACCGGGTCGTCGGCCGGGCCGGAGGGCAGACAGACCAGCACCAGCCACTCGATACCACGGTGCAACTGGAGCTTGTCGAAGGTGAAGCGGCTGCGCTTTCCCGGCTCGGCGTGTCGTGCCATCACCCGGGCGCCGAGGCCGTCGAGGCAGACGTGTGAAGGCCAGTAGGGCCGCGCAGGGTCGTAGGGGAGCGGCACACAGCAAACACCCTCGCGTGAGGCGAGGGTGTACACGTGTTTGAGGCCGAGGGCGTTCGTCGAGTTCGGATTCGTTGGCGGTGTGGTCATGGATGTTCTCCTGGGTGCTTACCGCCCGCTCTGCCGGTATCCGGCCTGACGGGCGTCATCGGGGGTGCGGAAGCAGTCCTCGGGCTGGGTCTTCGCGTAGAAGGCCCCACCGGGGACGTGGAAGATCATGCTGCCGGCGTTGCCCTTGATTGGGAACCCGGCCGGGCAGTTTGCGCCGCTGGGGGCAGTCCGACCCGCCTGAGGCGCGCTGGTGCGGCAGTCGGGATCCTGGCTGTCCGGCTTGCTGTCGTAATCGTTGTCGATGCCGTCACGGCAGGCCGACCCTGACTCCAGCCCCTCCGGACGCGGGTTGGCCTTCAGCCACTGGTCCGGGACGCTGCGCCACATCGTCTCGAAGGCCGCGTCGTAGGTGCGGACGTGCGCGGGCACGTCACGCAGGATCAGGGTGTTCTCGTCGTTCCTGAGATCCCCGGCCGAGGTCCAGTTCATCGAACCGAGAATCAGGTGGCGGCCGTCCACACTGGCGGCCTTGGCGTGCATCTTCCCGCCCCAGTTCTCCACCTTCACCTGAGCCCCGGCGGAGCGGAGCAGTTCGTGCTTGGTGTACTCGTTCCTGGCTGCTGTGGCGTCCAGAATCACCCGCACCTGCACGCCGCGGTGCCGGGCCTCGAGCAGGGCGGTGGCCACCTCCTTGTTGGTGAGGTAGAAGACCGTGACGTTGATGACCTGCCGGGCGGCGCGCAGGGTCCGGATCACTTCACGCATCGCCCCGTCCTGCGGCGAGAACAACACCTGGGCGGTGCCTCCACCGGGCAGTCGGACGGCCCGCGCTGTCCCTGGGGCCTTCTCGCGGTGGAACTGCCCGGCGTACATCTGCTCGAACTCGCGGGTATACGCTGCGGCGAGTTCCGGAACGGTGAGCAACGCGGCCACGTTCGCGTTGTACCCGCCGACGTCACTGTCACTGACGTTCGCCGAGCCCGTCCACACCGCCTGCCGGTCGAAGACGAAGAACTTGTCGTGCATGATGTCGCCCTCGAAATCGATCGGCTCCTGGGAGGCCTGGGCCAGCTCGTACCGCACTCCGCCCACCGTGGCGGCGTAACACGAGAGCGGGCCGTCCCGGTCGTCAGGGCGGTCACAGCGGGGACGCCCGCTAGATGGTCGCCGCTTCGCCTGAGTTCGCAGATCTGCGGCCTGATCCGTGCGGACCTGCGGCAGGGCCCGGCGGAGCCTGACGGTATCCGAGTAGTAGTTCAGGCCCTTCACGTCGGCGTCCACGACCCCCCTGACCCGCACGCCACGCGCCTGCGCGCGCACCAGGGCCGCCAGCACCTCGTCCTGCCCGCGCAGGCCGTAGATCGCGAAGTCGATCTCACGCCGCGCCCCGTCAATGGCCCGCACCAAGGCGAGGCACATCGGCTGATCGCAGCGCACGTTGGGACGGTTGGAGGACGCCGGTGCGTGAGGAAAGATCCGGATGGCACCCGGCGTGCCCGGCTGTCCCAGACTGGACAGACTCGTGAAACCTGCAAGAGCGAGAAGAGCCGTCCAGGAGCGCATGCCCGGCAGGGTACACCGGAGTGCCGCTCTTCTATCGCTCATCACCCAGTGCACTGGCCGGAGGGAATCGCCGTGCGCCCGTTCACCCGCGTTGGCCGTCAGGCCAACCCCAAGCCCGCAGGGCGCGGGAGCGACGCCACGGGTGAACACATTGGGCGAGCAGAGCTCGCCGGGGAAAAATTCTCCGGCGCGTAGATCGGGGCGGTGATGGAGTGAGCGAGCGAGGGGTCAAGGGATGAAGGCGGGTTGTTGAAGGGGGGGGGTCTCTCATCACTTTCTGCTTATTCCGGCTTCAAACTTGATCTCACTGAGCAAGCCTTCCATAGTTAATTATTTGGCTCTTCCTGGATTCCAGGGAGCTGAGGGTGCTCTGATAAACTATCAGCATGCTGAGCTTAATTCAGCTCCTGGACGACGAAAAATGCTTCAAGGTCGTGCGGGAACTCCGTTGGCCTGATGGCGTGGACTGCCCGCATTGCCACGCACCATACGTGGTCAAGCAGGGCCGGGACGACACCCAGAGATTCAGACAGCGATATCGCTGTCTGAATTGCCAGCGGAAGTTTGATGACCTGACGGGCACCGTCTTCGCTGGTCACCACCAGCCCCTGCGGCAGTGGGTGGCGTGCTTGTATCTCATGGGTCTGAATCTGAGTAACCGCCAGATCGCTTACGAACTCGGCCTGAACGAAGATGATGCCCAGGAGTAACTGCTCAGCAGGGTGACTTCCGGGAGTCGATTGGGTAAGGTGGACCATCAGCGAGACTCCTTGCCCAAACTGCGAACGACTCGAGGCACGCATCCGTGAACTCGAAGCGCAGATTGCGGCCCTCCTGAAACGCCTTCAAGAGCTCGAAGGACGTCAGGCCAAGAACAGCCACACGTCCAATCAGGACAAACCCTGGCAGCCCAGGAGTGAGCGCCAGAAGACCGACCGGTCTTCTGGCGCTCAGCCAGATCACCCCGGCACGACCCTCAAGATGTCAGCGCAACCCGACCACACGGTCCACCTCCCTGTCACCGGACACTGCACCTGCGGACAGGTCTGGGACGACGTTCCAGTCGACACTCAGGTCGCTCGACAGGTTCATGACCTCCCAGCGTGGCAACTTCAGGTCACCGAATACCGCGCCGACGTCAAAATCTGGTAGTTGGCTGGAACTAAGTACAGCGCATTTAAAATTCAGATAAATCGAGTTCCGAGAATCTTGAGACCCGTCAGCAGAGCATCCCGAAGTTCAGCGA
>NZ_BMQM01000053.1 GCF_014648115.1 Deinococcus seoulensis | reverse complement strand
AGAGGGGCGGTCAGAGGGATCTGTTTGATGCCGCAACTATAATCTATTTAATCGGAGTCCGTATCAGGTGCTGGCCCCCGGACTCCGCATTTCTTGTTGCCGAGTGGTGATGATCCGCCTCACCCAACAGCGGTTTTCGAATTCGCCAACAGAGTCTAGCGCCAGCCAACTACCTCACTCGTCGTTAGGCTATCGGTCGCCGACGGCCTTCGAGGAGCAGGCCCCCGTCCCGAACTGAGGCTCCACTAAACCCTTGACAGATCACCAGTCACAGGTGGGCGCGGATGTTCCACCTCTACTCCCGCCAGAAGCCGGTCGAGTTCCCGGGTCAGTCCGGCCGGGACTGGAGTGTGGACGCGCAGCCAGTTCAGGATGGCCTGCGCCGCCGCCCGCGTGTGCCCGTAGCCGGGCATCATGGCTGCGAAGTCGGGTGCCAACGCGGGGAAGCGCACCTCCGCCCGGCGTTCCGGCGCGAACGGGTCCCGCTGACCAGCCTCCCCCTCGAACAGCAGGGACGCGACGCTCAGCACGCGGTCCACCGCGTACCCCTGCACGAAGCGCTGGGCGCTGAGCTTCTCCCCCCGCGCTTCCCGGTGCAGCCCCACCAGGAGGTTCGTCAGCGCCTCGTTCACCTGCCAGTCCAGTGAGGCCGGGTCCAGTGAGGCGGATGCCGGTGCGGGTCGCTCGCGCAGCGCGAGGACGGGCTGGCCGGGGCGGGCCCAGATGACCCGGCCGCCCGCGCAGGTCGCGTCGCTGAGTTCATCGGGCGTGAACACGGCGTACTCGGCGAGGATGCCGTCCTCGAACAGGGCCTTGCGGCCGTCCGCGGTGTTCTGGAAGTGAAAGGCGAGCGGCGCGGCCTGCTCCAGCCAGTGCACGCTCTGCACGTACTCGGTCTTCCAGGCGGGTTCGACCACGACGAAGAAGTCCAGGTCGGAGTGCGCGTCCAGGCGGCCCAGGTCCGCCCCGACCGAGCCCAGACCCAGGAGCAGCAGCGTGCCGGAGCGGCTTTCCAGCGCGGCCGCAATGCCGTCCAGGCGGCCGAGGAGGAGGTCGGGCGTGATCCGGCGCGGCGAGGGCATGCCGACACTCTATCCACGTGAGCGGGCCGTGATCCCGCCCCTGCCCAGCAGAGTCTGCCCCGATCGATTGGTGGGTAACGACCGTGCAATCGGAGCGGGCGCGACTCATTGAACTTCCTGATGGAGGGAAGCGAAGCGGTCCTGTGGGCGCAAGGCTGAACGGCAGTGTCCCGGTGCGTACCGATCAGCGGAACTGGCGGGGTTCGGTCGAGATGGCCCGGGAGGCCACCTGTACAGCGGCGTGCAGGGCGTCTTCCAGGCCCGCTCCATGCAGGGTGGCGTGCAGGTACGCGGCGTTCCAGGTGTCTCCGGCGCCCACGCTGTCGATGACGTGGACGGTAGGGGCACCGGCGGCGTACTCCTGCCCGCCTTGACGGGCCACGGCCCCCCTGGGTCCGCATTTGATAACCACGACTCCCTGCGGGTGCAGGTGCGTGGCGAGGTGCCGAGCGGCGTCCTGCGGGGTGGAGAGGCCGGTCAGGTGCGTAGCTTCCAGTTCGTTGATCAGCAGATGCTGCACGCTGGGAAGCCAGTTCAGGATTTCGGCGCGGAGGTCTGGTGTGAAGCCCCCGTCGGGCCATCCGAAGTCGAGCGCGGCGGCGGTTCCCTGCGCGTTCAGGCGGGCCAGCAGGGCCGGGTATTCCTGGCGGAGCCGTGGGGTCAGGAATGCTCCGGCCAGCAGGGCGGCGCGGGCCGGTGGCAGGTGCGGGGCGAGGTCAGGCCAGCCGAGGTTCTGCAGGTGGCCGAGGTACGTGACGAAACTGCGCTCGCTGCCTGGATGACTGAACGCGGCCGTCACTGAGGTCGGCGAGGCGCTGCCGAGCCAGTGGACAGCGTGGGCCGGGAATTGCGTGCGCAGCCACGTCCCGGCGAGGTCGTCGCCCACGGAGGTGAGCGTCAGGGCGTCCGTTCCAAGGGCGTGACAGGCGAGGGCCGCGTTGCCGGCGTTGCCGCCCACCCTCCAGCGCAGGTGCGGCACCAGCACCTCCTCACCTTCGGCCGGCCACTGCGCGAGGGGGCCCATGATCAGGTCCACGTTCACGTTGCCGAGAATGACCAGGTCCGGGTGATGCCGGCCGGGCGGAGTCACGGCGCTCCTGCGCTGATGGAGTGAAAGCGGACGTTCAGTCCGCTGAACAGGTCGCTGACAGGGTAGTCGGGGAGGGGAGAGCGCAGGCCTCCCAGGCTGAAGGTCTCCTGTTCGAGAAGCGGCTGGAGTTGCGCGCTGCTGAGCGTGCCGAGTGTGCTGAGGGGGCCGGTCTGACTGCGGTGGGCGCGCAGCGCGGCGAGTTTCTGCGCGGCGTGGGCGCGCACGTCAATGCACGCGGCGACCGTGCAGGGGCTCACGGCGTAGATGTCGGGATTCAGGCCGTTCAGGACGCCCAGGCCCGCGCCGCGCTGCTCGCTTTGCAGGCGCCGCATCTCCTCGTGGGTCTGCGCGGCGTAGTACAGGCGCTGCACAGGCACACCGTGATTTCCGGCGCGGCTGAACGCGGCCGTGGCGGCGCGGTGGGCCACGAGGTGGTCCGGATGGCCGTACATGCCGTGCGGGTCGAAGGTCAGCATCACCTGCGGGGTCACGCGGCGGATGACCTCCAGAATGCGGGCCTCGATGTCCAGTGGATCGGCATTGATGCTGGCCAGTGGGTCGCCCTGGCGCAGGCGGTCGCCGCGTCCGCTGTCGTGGTAGCCCAGGAAGACCGGTGGGTGAATGCCGAGGTGCGCGCAGGCTTCCTGGAGTTCCTGTTCCCGCTGCGCGCCCATGTCGGTGACTGTCAGGGTGGGGTCGGTGTTGCGTCCGACCTCACCGCGCGTGAGGCAGATCAGGGTCACGTCCGCGCCCTGCGCGGCGGCGCGCGCGAGGGTGCCGCCGCAGCGCAGGGCCTCGTCGTCCGGGTGGGCCAGCACGGCCAGCAGGGAGGCCTGCATGTCAGCCCTTGAGTCCGGTCAGGACGATGCCGTCGATGATCTGCTTCTGGAAGATGGCGAATACGATCAGGACCGGGATCACGGCGAGACTGCTGGCCGCCATGATCAGCCCCCATTGCGTTCCGGCTTCTCCGTTGAATAGGGCCGTGCCGACCGGCAGCGTGCGGAACTGGGGTTGCTGGATCACGATCAGTGGCCACAGGAACGCGTTCCAGTTCCCGAGGAACGTGAAGATGCCCAGGCTGGCCAGCGCGGGGCGAACGAGCGGCATGGCAATCCGCCAGAAGATCCCGAATTCTCCCATGCCGTCGATGCGGGCCGCTTCGAGCAGGTCGGTGGGGAGGCTCTCGAAGAACTGCCGCATCAGGAACACGCCGAACGCGCTGATCAGGCCGGGGAACATGATCGCGAAGTACGCGCCGGGCACGCTTCGGGTCAACTGAAGGTCACTGACGCCCACAAACCACGGAATGACGAGCATCTCGGTCGGGATCATCAGGGTCGAGAGGATCAGCAGGAAGATCAGGTTCTTGCCCGGAAAGTCGAATTTGGCCAGGGTGTACCCGACCAGCGAGTCGAAGAACAGCACGCTGAGGGTCGTGATTCCGGCGACCAGCAGGCTGTTCCCGAACCACACCAGGAACTTGGTCTGTGTCAGCACCTGTGAGTAGTTGTCGAGCGTGGGCTGCTGCGGCAGGAACGACAGGTTGAACAGCTCCTGGAAGCCCTTGAGGCTGGTCAGCAGCATCCACGCGAACGGGAACAGCGTCACGATGACGCCCACGGTCAGCCCGGCGTAGATCAGGGCTGTGCCCACGTTCATGCGGCGCGGGCCAGTGGGGACGTGGGGTTGGGGGTCGGTGAGGGACGTCACGCGCCCTCCGGCTGTGCGGGTGCGCCTGTGGGGGTCCGGGTCATACGTCGTACCTCCGGGTCAGGAATTTCAGTTGAATGACGGTGATCAGGAGGATGATCACGAACAGCACGACGGTCACGGCGGAGGCGTACCCCATCTGGAACCGGCCGAACGCCAGCTGGTAGATGTACAGCGCGACGGTCATGGTGCTGCCCAGCGGGCCGCCCTGATCGGTGAAGTTCAGGTTCACGACCTGCGTGAACAGTTGCAGGTAGGAGATGGTGCCGGTCACGACACTGAAGACCATGGTCGGGTTCAGCAGCGGCAGCGTGATGCTGCGGAACGCCTGCAGGCCGGTCGCGCCGTCGATCTCAGCCGCCTCGTAGAACGTGCGGGGAATGGCGGCCAGTCCGGCGAGGAACAGCACGATCTGGAAGCCCAGGTTCTGCCAGACGATCAGCGCGGCCGTGGTGCCCAGCGCCTGCGAGGGGGACGTCAGGAACGCCTGCGGGGGAATGTGCAGCCAGGTCAGGAAGGTGTTCACCGGCCCGAACTGCGGACTGAACAGCCACTGCCATACCCAGGCGGCCGCGACGATCGGCGTCACGTACGGCGCGAAGTACAGCGCGCGGTACAGGCCCCGCAGGACCGTCACCCGGCCCAGCATCAGCGCCACAGCGAGCCCCAGCGCGATCTGTGCGGGCACGCCGATCACTGTGTACAGCGCCGTGTTCTTCAGGGCGCCCAGGAAGCGGTCGTCCTGCGCGAGTCGCGCGTAGTTCTCCAGGCCCACGAACGGCTGGACTTCTTTCAGGATGTTCCAGTCGAACAGGCTCATGCGCAGCGCCATCAGGGTTGGCAGGAACCGGACGATCAGGAAGAACAGCAGCGGCAACCCGAGAAACAGGTACGCGGTGCGGGTCTGCTGGCGTTTCATGGACCCGGCGGCCCGCCTGGGCGGGCGGGCCTGGGCGGATTTACTTGTAATACTCATTCAGGATCTTCTGCTCGTCCGTGGCGGCGCGCTTGATGGCGCTGGCGGGCGTGGCTCCCTGCAGGATCACGGTGTTGATGGCGTCCACCCAGGCCTTGCGCTGCCCGGCCTCATCCACGAACAGCGTGGAGTGCGCGAACGGCAGGGACGCCACGAACGGGCCGTACACGGGGTCCCGGCGCAGGGTGGCGTCGCTGGAGAGTTTCTTCCCGGCAGGAATCTCGCCGACGTTCTCCAGCCAGGTGCGCTGCGTCTCGGCGCTGGTCAGGAACTTCAGGAATTTCACGGAGGCGGCCAGCTTGTCGCCCTTGGCGTTCTTGGTGATGCCGTTCACCCAGTACGAACCGAAGTTGCTGCGGACGCTGCTGCCTTTGAACGTCGGGAGGGTCATGACACCCCAGTTGAACTTGGCGCCTTTCTGAATGGTGGCCACCGCGAAGGATCCGTCGATGATCATGCCGACCTTCCCGGCGATGAAAGCGTCACGGTAGCTGTTGTTACCCGGGAAGAAGTTCGGCGTGCCGAGCTTGTACTTGGTGTACAGGTCAGTGTAGAAGGTCATGGCTTTCAACCCGGCGGCGCTGTCGTACGTGACGGTCTTCCCGTCGGCGCTGTACGGTGAGCCGCCGTACTGCCGGACGAGGACTTCGCGCAGCATGTGGTAGTCCTGCCCGTCCGGCTGGATGCCGAAGCCCAGCTGCGTGAAGCGGGGCGGGGCGCCCTTGACGATCTTCTGTGATGCAGCGATGAAATCCTCCCAGGTGCGGGGCGGAGTCAGGACGCCAGACGCCTTGAACAGGTCCTTGTTGTAGAAGACGGCCAGCGTGCGGACGCTGGTCGGCAGCGCGTAGTACTTCCCGCCGATCTTGCTGGTCTTGATCATGGGCACGAAGTCCCGTTCGATGGCGGCGGTCGGGAAGTCCTTGGCAGGCAGGGGCTGCAGGTAGCCGCTGTCCACGTACTGCGGCAACCAGCCGTAGAACATGTTCACCACGTCCGGTCCCTGTCCTGCGGGAACGCTTGAGGCGACTTTCTGGTTGTACGCGTCGTATGGGAAGGTCTCCTGCTTGATCTTGATGTCGGGGTTCTGCGCCTCGAACTTCTTGATCAGGTCGTTCATGGTGCTGACCTTGCTGGCGTAGTCGTACTGCCAGTACGTCAGGGTGACGGGCGCGGCGGACGCGGTGACGGTCAGGGCCAGGGCCAGCGTGACGAGGTGTTTCATGGGTCTCTCCTTGCAGTGAGTGAATGGGGGCTGGTGTGGGGAGGGAGCGGCGCTCAGCGGCCCAGGGTCACGCGGGGCCACAGGTACGGCACGGCCTGCTTGCCGCCCCAGCTGAACGACGCCCAGGCCAGGCCGCTCTGGCTGATGTTGGCTCCGGGGCGAGCGTCGGCCGTGTCGCCGTCGTACATCACGATGTTTAGTCCCAGGGTGTCTCCTTCTTTCGGCTGGGTGGGCATGGCGGCCCACGGAATCCGGAATTCGATGTCGTAGCCGCCGTCTACCCGGCGGGAGGCGACCTGCATGCCGGGCGCGGTGGTTTCCATGGGGCCCTGCCGGGCGTCCGCGTCGCGGAAGCCGCGCGCACCGAACCCGGCAGTGGTGCACGGGAACGCGGCGGCCATCAGGGTGGTGGACGTGTCGCGGCTGTTCCCACCCGGATCCACGGTGATGCCGATGGCGTCCGAGCGCAGCTGCGCCTTGACGTCGTCCGGGGCGATGTTGCAGGCCACCAGTTCGTCTTTCACGCTCAGTCCGGCGTACAGGTAACCGTCGTCGTACGCGAGCTTGAAGCTGGCGCTGGCATCAGCGGGACCGTCTGGCTGGGTTCGCCACCACAGGTCGGCTGGGCCGATGGCGCTTCCCGCCGCCGCTGCAATGTCGCTCAGGTCCCCGTCAATGACGGGCGGGGTGCTCAGGCGGCCGATGGTCAGGCTGGGCAGCAGGTAGGCGCTGGCCGAGTCGCTGAACGTTCCGGCCGTAAGGCTCAGGGGCAGCAGCGCACTCTGACGCCCGGCGGGCAGCGCGGCGGCCGTGGCGGTCAGGGTCACGGTCAATTCCTGACTCTCGCCGGGCTTGAGGGTGTACGTGGGCAGCGGCCCGGAGGTGATGCCGGCCGGCAGCGTGAGCGACAGGGACCCGCTGGCCGGCGCGGCGGTACGGTTGGTGACGGTCACGCGGACCGGGGTGGGCGTGCCCAGTACCAGTGGCAGACGGGTGGGCAGGTTCCCGGCCACCCACTCGGTGCCGGTCTCACGGGCGAACGCCTGGTACCCGGCAATGTCGAATGTGGGCGTGAACTGCGCCACGACCGCCGGGACAGGCCGCACGGAGGTGGCGGCGCGGCCCGTGATGGGCTGTCCGGTCTGCTGGGCGGCGTACCGGACCGTGAGCGTGGTCCGGTCGGCGGGCGCACCGGCGGGCGCTGTCACCTGCACGGTCTCGGTAACCGTTTCGCCAGCGCGGACGGTGCGTGGGGCGGCCGCGCCGCTGACCTGCCAGCCATCCGGTGCACTCACGGTCAATGTCAACCCGGTCAGGTCAGTGGTGCCGGCGTTGGTGAAGGTGACGGTCACGTCCGAGGGTTGTTCCCGTCCGATGTCATAACTGGCGGGCCGAGCACTGAGGCGCACGCTGGCGGGACTGCCGGTCTGCGCCGTGAACACGCCGTCGAGCAGTGACATTTCCTTCTCGGGCGTCGGAACGCGGCTGCCGACCAGCATGAATCTCTCGGGGCCGGCGCTGCGGGCCGGAAGCGTATTGGTCGTGTCCCAGCCCTGGCTGCGGTAATTGAACTGCGCCACGCTCTTCAGGTCTGCGTACCGCAGGCGGGCGCTGCGCGAGACGTCGTCGGTTGGCACGGCGACCGTGGCCGCCTCGGCCGTGGGCGGGTAGTAGTACAGCTTCAGCGGCGTGAACGGCTTGATGCCCTCGGCGGCCAGTTCCGGGCAGTACCCGCTGTCCCCGGCCGAGTTGAAGGCCAGGGTCGCGGCGCGGGCCGCCATCTGATGCTGCCCGTGCGTGCCTGGGCCGGGCCACATGGTGACGATCACCTCGGGTCGGCGTAGCCGCACCAGGCGGACCACGTCACACACGAACTGCTGCCCGCCCCACTTCTGCTGGGTTTCCTCGGCGGACAACGTGAAGTAGAAGTCCTGCAGGCCCAGGAAGTGCGGACTGTCAACGCCCAGCAGGCTCAGCGAGCGGCGCTCCTCCTCCTGCCGGATCAGGCCCAGCGCGCGGCCCGTCTCGGGACCGGTCGCGTTCCCGCCGCCCTCACCGCCGGTCAGGGTGATCACCGTGGCCTTCAGGCCGCCGTCCAGCACGTACCGGGCGAAGGTACCCGACACGCCGCCGTCGTCGTCCGGGTGCGCGCCGATGAACATCAGGTCCACGTCCATCAGGTCCACGCCGCTGACGGTCGCGCCGTAACTGCCCGGCCCGGTCTGCGCGTCGGCCACGCCCAGCGCCATACTCAGCGCCAGCGTGCACAGAGCAGTTAGTCCGGCCCGGCGACCCGGAATGGTGAGGTGTCTGCTGCGTTTCGTGATCATGCGGTGCCTCCATGTGCAGGGGGTCCTGCCGGAAGAGCGGGCTCTCCGTGCAGGTGGGTGCGGGCGTCCATGAACCGGCGGGTAAGCTGGGCGTGCTGCGCGGCGTCGGCTTCGAGGCGGCCGGCCGCCTGCTGGAGTTGAGGATTCATGACCTGCGGAGCGGGCCCGCCCAGGGTGGTGCGCCGCGCAATGAACGCGGCCGGGTCGAGCGCGCCGCGCAACTCGTCCTCGGTGATCGTCACGCCCACCTCACGCAGGTCCCCAAGTGTCACGCCACTGAGGGTGCGCCCCTGCGCGTGCAGCGCCGCCAGCAGTCGCTTGATCCGGGCGTGCGCGTCCCGGAACCCGTCACCGGTCTGGCGGGTGATGGCGTCCGCGAGTTCCGTCACGACCGACTCTCCCTGACGCGCCTCGAACAACCAGGCGTTCCGGTCTATGGTCGGGGCGGTCAGGGACGCCGTGAGCAGTTCGACGCCCTCCCTGAACTCCTGCCACATGCTGTGCAGCGACGGCTGCATGTCCGGGCCCGGATCGTTGATGTCCCCGAACGGCACGTTATGACTGCTGAGAATCACGCTCTGGGTCATGCCGATGGCCTTGCTGAACTTCGTGCGGGCGTGCTCGAGCGCCACCGGGTTGCGTTTCTGCGGCATGACGCTGCTGCCCTGCACCAGACCGTCCTCCAGGGAGATCAGTCCGCGTGACGCCCAGAACAGCAGGTCGTGGAGTACCCGCGAGAGCGTGGTCGAGGCGATGGTGATGGTGCTCGCCACCTCCACCTGCCAGTCGCTGGCGCTGACCGCGTCGTAGGTGTTCTCCAGCGGTCCGTCGAACGCCAGCAGCTGGGCGGTGCGTTCCCGGTCGATCGGGAAGCTGGTGCCGCCCAGTGCCACGGCACCCATCGGGCTGAGGTTCAGGCGACCCAGTGCGCCGAACATCCGCCGCGTGTCGCGCGCCAGGTTGTTCTCCACGGCACCCAGGTAGTGCGCCAGGGTCGTCGGTTGTGCCGGCTGATGATGCGTGTACGCCACGATCACCGTGTCGACCTCACGCTCCGCCAGGGCCAGCAGGGTGCGCCTCAGGTTCAGGACACGGGCCAGGGCCCGCATCAGCCTCAGGCGGGCGCTGAGCCGGTAGATGGTCATGTCGAGGTCGTTGCGGGACAGCGCGGTGCGCAGCGCCCCGGCCGCTGCCGGATCACGCTGCAGCAGCGCCTGATCCAGCGTGAAGAACACGTCCTCGATCCGCGGATCGTACGGCGGGAACGGCTGTTCACGCAGGGACCGCAGGTGCGCGGCAGCGGCGGCAGCATGCGCGACTCCGCAACCGTCGAGCATCAGGGCGTGCGCGGTGAGAGCGTCGAACAGGTGCGGCAACAGATGCTCGGTCGCGTAACTGTAATCAGGTTGCAGCACCGCCCTCAGGTAGATGTCATGCCACATGTTCGTCTCCTCCGTCCGGTCCGGCTTGGCCGGCACTGGCGTCAGCCGCTGCGTGATGCGGGCGGTCAAGCAGTTCCTGCCGGTAACGCTGGACGGCGCACAGGGCCGCCCCGCCGAGCGCCGCGCCCGCCACGTCCTGCTCACGGGCGACGGTCACGCCCGGCGGCAACAGGGGGCCGAGCAGTTCCTCGAGCGCCTCACAGCGCTCTGCCTCCAGGCCCAGAACCACCTGTTCAAGGTCCAGCGCGTGGCACAGACCTGCCAGCGTGAAAGCGGTTGCGGTCAGGCGCTGCCCGGCCGGCAGTTGCTCCAGGACTTCAGGTGCGGTCGTCTGCGGCCAGGGGGCCCGGCCCAGTTCCCCGGCGCGGCCCTGCACGCCCCTGTACAGCGTGCCGCCCAGGATCAGGCCCATGCCGGTTCCGCTGGACCGTTCGACGAGCACGGCCACGTGCGTCAGGCCGGGTGTGCGTCCGTGCACCGCCAGGCTCACCAGGTTCGCGTCGTTCTCGAACCACACCGTGATTCCGCTTGCCTGGAGGGCGTCCACGTCCAAGGTGGGGACAGCGCTCGGTTCCCCGACTCGGCCTTCTGCACTCACGGGGGCGGGCAGACCGATCAGAACGGCGCGCAGTGGACCGAACCGGCAGTCCTGACGGACCTGCTCGATCAGGCCCAGGGTCGCCTCGGTGATGCCTACAGTACCGACCGGTTGCTGAAGGCTGACCGCCGGCTGACGGGCAAGACCGAGAATCTGGGCAGACAGCAGGTCGGGTTGCACGTCGAGGGCCATGACCGTCCCCAGTTTCGGCGCCACTTGCACGTACTGCGCGGCGCGTCCAGGGGCCTGCTGCGGGGCAGGCGTGAGTTGCACCGTGCACTCGCCTTGCAACTGCCTGACGACGGCGTTCACGGTGACTTGCGACAGCCCGGTGAGCTGGGCCAACTGCGGTCGGGTCATGCCTTCGTGATTGAAGATCAGTTCGAGAATCTGTCGGCGATTATGACGCCGCAGAGCGTGTGGCTGGCTCATGCATCCCCCGATTTAAGAAACTTTATGAACTTCCGCTACCGTATACCTTGAGCGGTTTTTTTAGAAGTCATCCGATTTAAATAAAGACAGTCTCTAGAATAGATTAAGGAATTGGTTAATTCCATTAATTTGACCCGTGTTAAAGGAATTAACCAATCTGGCTTTAAGCGTTGATACACCCATTACTCCCAGCTCAGCAACAGGCAAATTGCTTCTAATTACATCTGGAAAGCAAAAAGGCAATCAAGTACCCCTCAGCTGTGATTAGGGCCCTTTCTAGTGCCCGGGCAGAAGCCGGTCACTCCCGCCCTACTGTCCATGGGCACTGGGGCGACCAAGAAGGATCTCTTCGAGATCATCCGTCGTCAGCTCGATCAGATCGACGGGCTGACCGCCGAGAACAAGGCCCTCAAAGCGGACATCGCCCGCATGAAGAAGCGCATCGAGGAACTCGAACGGCGGGAACGCAAGTACGCCGCCCCCTTCAGTCGGGAGAAACGCACCGCCGATCCCAAGTCACCAGAACGCCGTCCTAGTGAAGGCACCTTCGCCCACAAAGCCCCGTCCGTCTCGGCAGCTGATACGACTCCGATTGAATGGCTTGCAGGCCACCGGGTCCGAGCGGACTCGTAGAGCCGCGCAGCAGAGCGAGGAGGAACCGGATGTGGAGTGGGCAACCCGGTGTGGGGGCGAATTGTTAGCGAAGCAGACGGAACCCGTAGTGCACCCCACCTCCCCCCTCCATTGCCGTACGGGCCAGCAGAGCCACATAGTGGCCAATGAGACTAAAATTTAGCCTTTTCCTGATTGCGGCCCTGCTCGTCCCGACCGCTCTCGCTTCCGACTTCGTCACCAAATCCAACATGACCGGCTTCCAGCTCCCCAAGGGAGCCCTTGAACTGACCGACGAGGACTTCTCCGACGAAATGGTCGGCCTGCTCGACGAGGTTGCCGACAACCTCAACGGAAAATGCAAGTACCACGAACTGCTGTACTGGGAAGGCAAACCAGCCGCCATTGCGAAGGACCTGAACGCAAAAATTCCCAAGACCTTCAAGTTCGAGTCGCTGGACACCGGAGACACTGAAGATGGTGGCGGCTACGAGCAGTTCGTTCTGAAAGACCCCAAGACCTGGTACGCCGGCGTCTGGATCCAGGGGGAGAAAGACGTCATCCTCGCGTGGTGCAGCGTCGTCAAGAAATAACCCGGACGACGGTCGCGATGAACCGCCCCTACCCTGGCCTGCGCTGAGGTGGGGGCGATGCTTGGTGGCCGGCGTGATGCCAGATCGAACACGTGGCGTCACACCCCAACACACACGTGAGGCACCCCGAACGGCGATCACTCCCTACACTGCCAGGGTGGAACTGTGGATGTCGCTCACCCTGCTGGGCAGCGGCTTCACCACCGTCCGGCCCCGACCGACTTTTAAGCGCTCTGCCTGAGCGCTGCGAACATACGGTCGGTGGCGCGGCCGCCGGGTGTGGGTGCAGTGGCTTTCAGGACAGCCCGAGGTGCGTCTTGAGTTTGCTGTCCAGCTCTGCCCTTTGCTCGCGGGTGAGGGCGCCGACGTAGCGGGTCAGGCGGGTGCGGTTGAGGCCACGCACGTAGTTCAGTTGAACGCGGCTCGTTTCGTTCAGGCCGCAGGTGCTGGCGGGGAGCAGCACGTCGAAGGGGTAGACGCGCTGGACGTTACTGGTGATGGGCGCGACGACGAGGTGGGGGAGGGTCTCGTTGGCGAGGTCGTTGGTGATGAGCACGGCGGGGCGGGTGCGGGCGGGTTCGCCGGGGACGCTGGGGTCGAAGTTGACGAGGTAGATGTCGCCGCGTTTCACTGCTGTTCGTCGCCCATGGGGAGGTTCAGCCACGCTTCAGCGTCGCGTTGCTCGTCGGGGTTCTGGGCGTAGTCGGCGGCGTACTGGGCGTACTGGGTGCGGAGTTCCTGTTCCTTGAGGGCGAGGGCGGCGGCCTCGATGACGGCGCTGAAGCTGGGGAGGTTGTGGGTGCGCTGGTAGGTCTCAAGGAAGGTGAGGGTGTCGTCGGGCATGACGACGTGCTTCCTATGCACACGAGTCATGGTCAATTATAAGCACACTGAAAGTGGGTAAAATGTCATGCGACGGGCGGCG
Source organism: Deinococcus seoulensis (assembly GCF_014648115.1). Classification (NCBI taxonomy): domain Bacteria; kingdom Thermotogati; phylum Deinococcota; class Deinococci; order Deinococcales; family Deinococcaceae; genus Deinococcus; species Deinococcus seoulensis. The sequence goes on along the minus strand of NZ_BMQM01000053.1, from coordinate 4,648 downwards.
TGCGAGGTCTGCATCCTAAAGAACGAATGTCATACGGACTGCCGTTTGTTTCGTTAACAACCTCAGGTGCCAGGGGATACTGAACAGCAGGACATGTCCCACACAGCTTTTTTGGAGATAGAGCTTGAGAAACGTTCTCCTTCAGGCGTATTCGGTGCCGGATGTTTGTCCAATAGCTAATGTGTGAAGTTGTGGTGCGTCACTTGAGATGGATAAGCTCGACGAAAGACTCCGACTGGCACGCAATTTTCTCAATCGGTGCCAAATGTGACGCAGCACGAATACCTAGCACCCGAGGTTGACAGGTGGCGTCAGTCATCGAGATTCCCCTGCGTTGCGTCAGGCCGGCCGCGCCTGGTGCATTGGGGCCAACGCACTCACGGTTGCCCGGCAGGCTCCGTCTCTTGCAGTGTGTCTGCCCCGTCCGCTTCCGCGTGATCGTGTTCTCGGAGTTTCATGCGGGTCAGCTTGCCGCGCAGCACCTCCAGCGTGTACTCCCCCTCACCGAACAGGTCACCATCCAGCCGGTCAGGCAACCGAATCATGACCTGATGACTGGCCGGGTCGTACCGCACCGTGACGGTCGTCCGGGCATGCCGCTCCTTGAGCGCCTCGAGTTTCCTCGGTGCGGTGCTGATGAACGCCCCGCGCCGCCGCCCACTGTCCCGCAGCGGCACCAGCTCACCCGCCGCCGGGAGAACCACGTCATGGCGGGTATCGAGGTACCCGGCCATGTTGGTCCGCGCCCGCTTCTCCCCGTGCGTCAGCAGCACCTTCCCCGGCGAGTACCGCGCGATCATCCCGAGCAGCCCGCCACGGTCCGCGTGCGCGGACAGGTAGAACCGTTCCACCCGGCTGTACGCCGGGACCGGCTCCAGGGCACCCTGCCCGTTCTGCAACATGACCTCCCCACCCTGCTGCAGTTCCAGCAGGCGCCGCCCCGGACTCTCGGCGTCCTGGTATCCGACGACGAACAGCGCGTTCTGCGCGTGCGGAAGCCACGCCCGCGCGTACTGCGGGCTGGCCCCGGCGTGCATCATCCCGCTCGACGCGATCACCACGCACGGTCGCTCCGAGGCGATGATGCCGTCCCGCTCCCGGCGGTCCCGGACGAGGTTGACCGTCCCGCTCAGGAAGGGGGCCTGCCGGCTGACCTTCGCGCGGTTCTGCAGGGGTTCGGGCAGGAGTGGAAGCATCGCCTCGTACGCTTCCGTAACGCTGCGCGTGAGCCCGTCGAGATGCACCGGCACGGACGGAATGAGTCCGCCTGCCATGGCCGTCTGCAGGATCTGCGTGATCTCCTGCGCCCGGCCCAGCGCGAACGACGGAATCAGGACCCGCCCACCCCCGCGGATGGTCTCCCCGATGGCCGTGACGAACGTCCGCACCTGCTCCTTGCGGGCGGGGAGGAGCGTGTCACCGTACGTGCTCTCGCTGACGACCGCGTCCACGGGCGTGACGGCCGCCGGGAGCCACGCGGCGTCCACGACGGGCGTGGCGACATTGCTGACGTCCCCGGTGTGGAAGACGCTGCGGGCGCCGCTCTCGATCAGGACGCTCGCCGCGCCGAGCAGGTGCCCGCTGGGCAGCAGCGTGAACGCGAAACCGTGATCGCTGACCCGCGTGAAGTACGGTACGGGCCGCAGGCGTTCCAGGGTGCGCTTCATCTCACCGGCGGAGAACAGCGGGTACCCCTGCGAGGTCGAGACTTTCAGCGTGTCGCCCAGCACCAGCGCGGCGATGCGGGCGGTCGCTTCCGTGCAGTAGATGGGGAGGTTCGGGAAGCGGCGGATGACGACGGGTAGCGCGCCCACGTGGTCGAGGTGCGCGTGGGTCAGGATCATCGCGGTGGGTGGATGCTCGGCGAGACGCTCGAGTTGGGGCAGGGCGGCCTCGCCGACGGAGCCGGGGCGGGCGCCAGCGTCGATCAGGAGGTTCCCTTCATGCAGGCGGTACAGGTAGGAGCTGGCCCCGACCTCGTCCGTGCCGCCCAGACCGAGAAAATGCAGTTCACTCACCGCCCCATTCTGCGCTGCTGGCGCCTCTCAGACGCGGGCTTCCGGCGCCTGTGCGCCTCTTTCTGAAAGCACCGCCCCTAGCGGAGAGCGCCCCGGATGATCTCGTCGAAGCGTCCGCGGTTCTGGCGGTCCCGGAGAGCGCTATCGCGTGCTGAGGGCGGATTACGGCTTCAGGCTGCCCGGATTTCACATGGTTCACAAGAGTGGCGGCTCAGCGGCTTTTCGTTTCCATACCTCAGATTGCTTCTGGAATGTACGCTGACGCGCCACCATCACGGCTACTCCGGTTTCGGGGTCTTCAAATCCGACAGGGCCTTCAACTGGTAAGGGCTCAACAATCCTGCCTCCACGATCTGCGTGAAGATGAACTGAATCACACTGAGGCGGTCAATATCATCTATGCCGTACCCATCCGGCTTGGTGACCAGATCAAGTGCATTGAGTTCCCCTTGAAAGAAAACATGCATCTCTCTGGGGATCAGGAAGGCGTGCGTGACGAAGGTTTCCAGAGTTTGCGGATCTGTTGTGCTCTTGGCGATATAGCTGATCTCACGCTGATTGGCGGGGAGCACCAAAAAACCGTATGGTAAACGGTTCAGCATTTCCTCAGATACACTGTCCAGACGTGAAGATTCCAGCTCATCCAGTTCTAGAAATGTGACGGTGAAGATGTCGTTGAGCGTGATGCTGCGGTAGGACACCTTCCGGCCCAGAAGGTCCATGGCCCACACCTCTACGGAGTATCTCGCGTTCCCTAACATGATGTTCCTTTGTCCGTTGTGTGTTCTACCTCAGACGCATTGTGTCAGCACCAGTCGATACCAGTGTCTGGAATTCATTGATCAGGTCTTGCAAATCAGGGAAGGCCGTATAGGCCCAATCCTGAAGCGCTGCATTGGATGCTGACCCTTTTGCGGAGCTGGTCTGCTCCCGAAATTGTTTCAGCCAGTGGGCGACCCCTTCGTAATGTTCAGCCAGGATGGCATCATCGGCACCAGCCAGCCGCAGGCGCTGATACTCCTTCAGCCGGACATGCGTCTCAGTCACGACATTTTGTGGATTCGAAAGTGTCGTGGACCGGTACAGAGCATCGTTCCCAAAAGACTTGAACCCGCCTTGGCGCGCTACGCCTGTATCGGTGAAAACTTCCCCTTTCAGGTTGACTACCAGCTGACGGATGTGATCGAGTTCATGCAGGACATCCAGAAAGCGCACGTCCGGCCCGAGATTGAGGACCTTCTCGACGCCCGTGACCTGCTTCTTGTCCTTTGGATCAATCAACCGTCGGTAGACGACGTGGGTGTGGTCACTCGTCCGAATCTGAAAGCCGTACCGGTCAAGTTCCGCTTTGACCGCACCAAATTGCGGGTGAAGGTGGTACTTCAAGGTGCCAACCTTGACCGCCTCCTGGTACCGAACACGATCAGCGGGAGGGTCAATGCCTTTGACCGCAGACGAAGCCATTTTCAAGCCTTGAGAGAGAAGTCCTGCTTCTTTCTGCAGCCTGGCTATGCCTAGCGCTCGTCCACGGTCTACCAGGGCTTTTGCCACGGGCCTGGTCGCTCCGAATTGCTGTCGTTGCTTCAGCCACACCAGAGAAGCGCTCTTCTCGGAGGTCGCGCTGATCGCTGTACCCAGTCTGCTCTTGGTGATCCATGCGGTCCCCTGTTTAAGGAGAAGAGCCCCGATCGCTAACAGCAGGCCATTACAGAAAATGACGATCCCAGTCGTCAGTGCTTCAGCGGCCTGTTTGATTTTCTGTGGGTTGCCGGCGGCCGCTTTGCTCAACTTGGTGAATTGCCGGACACTCCAGCCCAGTGAGTCCATCTGACTTTTCAGAACCGGCAAGAGAACGGCCAAGCCCCAGGCACCCAGGATCAGTTGACCGACTTCAAAGCCGAGCGCCGCTCCAGGAGCCGCACCGACTCCGCCGAAGAAGGCTCCTATGGCTGCGCCCACCGCCGTCGAAACCCCCAAAGTCAGGGCGATGTCCCGCACCATGATCTGGAGACCAGCGGTCAGGGTAGTAGGCATGTCTTTGAATTGCTGTTTCAGGCGAGCAGGTACCATCTGGACTGCTATCTGGGTAGCAGCGCCAGCATCTTCCCATGCCTGCCCAGTGCCTCCCAGTGATAGGGCGGTTTTGGTCTGTGAGTTGGAAAAAACAAGAGGGGTTTGGTACTGGCGCTGTACGGCCAGACCAGCACTGATCCTGGACATGGCAGGCGCGCGGCGTAGGGGCTCAGTAACGGGTTTCATCTGTGCCAATCTGCTTCCCATTGCCTGCGCCTCGGTTTCCAATCCAGCATCTGGATCGATTCCTTTGCCCACGCGCCCCTGGCTCTGCTGAACGGTGTGCGTGACTTCGTGCGCGAGGAGTTCCAGGCCGCTCTGCGTGTTCGGATTGAAGCGCCCCGCCTGGAAGAAGATGTCCGTGCCCGTCGTGAACGCGATGGCATTCACGCCCTTGGCCAGCTTGTCGGCCTCCGCGTCGTCGTGAATCCGCACGCGGCTCAGGTCGTGGTTCAGGCCCTGCTCCAGGTGACGCTGAATGGCTTCCGGGAGCGGGTTCCCAGCTCCCCTGCGCGCCTGGATGCGGGCCAGAACAGGCTGCGTCGCCTCGGCGTCCA
>NZ_BMQM01000052.1 GCF_014648115.1 Deinococcus seoulensis | reverse complement strand
CGCCCGCCACCCCGTCGTTCCCCTTGGCGCCCGTCCCCACCGGCCACTGCAGGCTGTTCCCCGTGCCGACCTTGCTCTTCCATTCGGAGGAGACCTTGCTCAGGTAGTCGCTGAACACGAACGTCGTGCCGGACCCGTCACTGCGGCGCGCGACCGTGATGGGCAGCGGGGGAATGCTGACGCCGGGGTTCAGGGCGGCGATGGCCTTGTCGTTCCAGGTCTTGATCTTCCCGAGGTAGATGTCGGCCAGGACCTTCCCGGTGAACTTGAGGGGGGTGGTGACGCCGGGGAGGTTGTACGACGGCACGACGGCGCCGATGGCGGTGGGGACGTGAAGGAGTTTGGCGGGAGCGGCCTTGAGGGATTCGTCGCTCATGGGGTTGTCGCTGCCGGCGAAGTCGACGGTGCGTTCGGTGATCTGTTTCTGTCCGGCGCCGCTACCGACGCTCTGGTAGTTGACGGTGACGCCGGTGTCTTTCTTGTACTCGGCGAACATCTTGCTGTACAGCGGGAACGGGAAGCTCGCGCCTGCGCCCGTCACGCTACCCTGGGCGGCGGCGCTGCTGAGGCTGGCGCTGGCGGCGGTGGCAAGGGCGAGGCCCATGAGGATCGTCTTCTTCATGCCCGGATGGTGCCGCGCGCGCGTCAGTGGCATGTCAGCCGGACCTGAGAAGTCCGCAGGCCGGAATCAGGTTCGGGTCAGCTTCCGGCGGCGCAGGCCGGGCTGACGGCCGCATGCCCGGTCTGCAGTCCGCTCAGCAGGCCGGTGCGGGTCAGGACGCGCACCGCCACGACGGCGCCCCGGTGCTCGTTGGGGCCGCTCAGGAGTTCCTCGACGTGCCAGGCGCCGAACGAGTCGGTCTCGATGACGTCGTGCGCGGCGGGCGGGCGGACGTGCCAGCCGAGGGTCATCAGGACGCGCGGGCCCTGCGCGATCATGTCGGTAACGAGGCGATCCGGCAGCCGCAGCAGTCTCATGAAGTCGATCATGACCAGTCGGGCAGTTGTTTGTGTCAGGAGTGACACGGATGTCTAGGCAGCCACCTGGGCCGCCGGACGGGACGCACGGACCCCTCCCGGCGCGGCATGATGAATCCCGGTTCCAGCCATGACCACCGACCCCACCGCACCCACCACCGCCCCGGACGCCACTGAACGGGCGTGGCGACCCGTTCCGCCGCACTTCACGGCGCAGCAGCGGGCCGTGATCGAGGCCGTGCGGGACTCCGGGCGGCACCTGATGATCCGCGCGACCGCCGGAAGCGGCAAGACCACCACCCTGACCGAGGCGGCGTGGCACGCCGGGCCGCGCAGCGTGTACTTCGTGTACAACCGCCACGCGACTGCCGGGGTCGCGGGCCGCCTGCCGCCGGGCCTGAGTGCCCGCACCCTGCACGCCCACGGACTGGGCCTGCTGAGCCGCGAGCTTCCGGCAGGGCGAGGGGGGGACCGTCCGGGCGCCGGGCCGGACCTGCAACCCACCAAGACCGCGCGCCTGCTGGAGGACGCCGGGTTGCTGCCGCCCGCGCAGGCACCGGGCGACGCGGCGGCTCGGCGGGCGCTGCTGGCCGCCCTGACCCGCGCCTGGGATACCTGCCGCGAGCAGACGCTGAACCCGGCCGACCCGGACGACCTCGCGCTGCTGCTGGGCCTGAGCGGCTGGCCCTCCCCGGACGCGCACCCGCAGGTCACGCCGCCCACGCAGGCCGCCCTGGGGTCCGGCGCGACGCACCTGCTGCGCGCCGCCCTGGCCCGGCTGCCGGACCTGAGCGCCGCCGCGTACCGCCAGAAGGGCCTGATCGACCACACCGACATGCTGTGGCTGCCGCTGCACCTGAACCTGGGGCGCGGCGCGGTCCGTACGGCCCTGGTCGACGAGGCGCAGGACCTGACGCCGCTGCGGCAGGCGTTCGTGGCGCACGTGGCGGGCCTGCGTGCCCGTCAGCCGGGCCGCGTGATCCTGTGCGGCGACCCGGAACAGGCGATCTACGCGTACGCCGGCGCGGACCCGCAGGGCCTGGAACGCATGGCCCGCGAACTGGACGCGCAGGAGTGGCCGCTCAGCGTGTCGTTCCGCTGCGCGCGTGCCGTGGTGGGCGCGGCCCGCACCGTCAGCGACTTCATCACGGCCGCGCCCGGAGCGCCGCGCGGCGCGGTCGAGCACCTGAGTGCCGCCGATCTGGACGTCCGGCCCGGCGACGCGGTCCTGTGCCGCCTGAACGCGCCGCTGCTGCGGCTGGCGCTGGACCTGCTGGCGCGGGGCGTGCGGGTCCACCTGACCGGCCGGGACCTCGCCGGGCGCCTGCTGGACGTGGCGGGCGCCGCGCTGCCGCCCACCTTCACCCGCCAGCAGGCCGACGACAGCCTGAGCGCCTACCTGAACGGCCGACTGGAGAGCCTGGAGCGGGCCGAGGCGGCCGGGGACCGCCGCGCCCGCCGCGCCGCGCAGGACCTGCGGGACCTGTGCCGCTGCGCGCTGCTGCTGGCCCGCCGCGTCACCCGGCGCGGCCCGGCCCGCCACGAGGACCTGCGCGCCCTGCTGGCGCGGCTGCACGCGCCCGCCGGTGGGGAGGCCGGGGTGGTCACGCTGAGCACCGTGCACCGTGCCAAGGGCCTGGAGTGGCCGCGCGTGACGGTCCTGCACCCGGAACTGATGCCCCTGAGCGGCGGCGACCCGCAGGAGGAACGTTGTGTGCAGTTCGTGGCGTTCACCCGCGCCCGCACCACCCTGCGCCTCGCGTACGGCGCGGACGCCTGGGCGCAGGGCCTGCGCGTACCGACGGGCCGTGAACCGGAACCGGACGCCCCGACGGAGCGGCCCGCCACGCCCGCGCAGCCCGATGCACCCCGGCGGCCCGTCACGCCCAGGCAGCCGGACACGCGCCTCCCGGAGCGCCGCGCCCCGACGCCCCGCCCGCCCGCTCCGCCCGGCTGGACGCCGCCGCCCCTGACGGCCCGCACGGACGCCACGCCCACCTGGGTCGCGCCGGACGTGCCGGACCTCCCGCCGGTGGCCCCGCCCTTGGTCACCCTGGGGTCCGGGAGGCCGGAGGCGCACTCACTGCTGGGCGCCCTGCGTGCCCTGCCCGGCCCGCTGCCGGAGGCGCCGCCGCCCCTGACCCTGCCGGACGACCGGGACTGGCCGCTGCTGGGCGGCCCGGACCTGCTGAGTGCCGGGACGCTCCTGGCCCGCCTGGACGCCCTGAGCGGCGATCCGCGCGTCACGCTGCGCGACTGGGCCGCTGCGGGCCTGACCCTGCTGGCCCGCGCGGACCTGCGTGCGCCCACTGGCCCGGCCAGTCCCGATCAGCCGTCCACGGACGGTCACCTGAACCGGCGGGTGCGGGTGCACGCCGCGCACCTGCAGGCCATGGAACGCGCCGCGAACCGGGCGCGGCTGGCCGTGCCGGACTTCCGGCCCGTCCCGGCCGGGAGCGTGCGGGTGCTGGCGTTCCGGCAGGACGTGGCGCACGTGCGGCACGCGGCGCTGCTGCGGGCGGGGCCGCGCGTGGTGTCGGTCACGCTGGACGGCGAGACGCTGCGGTTTCACGCCCGGACCGGCGAGCGCGTGGACCGGCCCTTCGAACTGTACGGAACGCACCTGAGCGCCGCAGTGCTGGCTGCGTTGCGTGCAGGCACAGAATCTCATACGGACTCCGATTGAATGGCCTATAAAGCCGCTGGGTCCGAGCGCATGCGACTCTTAGAGCTGCCCCGCAGAGGAGGAGCAAAACGGAATCCGCCTCAGGGGTAACGTTACCCTCCGGTCGGGGGCGTCCGGCGTTCCCTGCGGTCAGGCCGCCGTCCGGCAGGGTCAGGGGCGGCGCCGCCGCGTCCCGCAGACTCCGGTTGAATGGCTCGTAAAGCCGCCGGGTCCGAGCGGATGCGAGCAGGAGAGCAACGGGTTCCGGGTTATCAACGAACGGGTTGTCAACGAGACAGACGGAGTCCGTATCAGGCCTGCCTGCCCGGTGGCTGTCCTGTGCCTGCCCTGTGGACTGTCTGAACGTTGGGGGTGGGGTCACCGTCCGGTCCACAGGGTGGCAGGCAACCCGGCCGGAGGCAGGCCGCCGGGGAGCGGGGGGGGCGGATGTGGAACGCGCTGCCCAGTCGGCCCGCAGGGTGTCGGTGATGCGGGCCGTGCGGTGCGGGCAGTGCGGCGCGGGCAGTGCTGGTGCGGGCGGCTGACCGGGTGCTGCGTGGGTGGGGGCTGAACGCGTTGACAGGTTTCCTGCCCCATGTTACGGTTGGGTAACCGATAACCCAACGTTGCGGACGGCCCTGCTGTCCGACCGGCACCGGCCGGTTCCACCCGCCCCTTCCCGCCCCCAGCTTCACCGGCCACCCGCCTCCCGGCAGCCCGCCCGGCCAGCGGCACACCACCCGCCCGCGCGCCGGGGGCCAGTCCCTGCCCATTCCACACCGCTGCGCCCACGCCGATGCGCCACAGACAGGAGAATCCATGAACCAGCAGGTGCTCAGCCCGCCCCGCCCCAAGGCCGCGCCCCGGCCACGCACGACCCTGCTGGCCCGCATGTGGCGCCACCGGGGCCTGTACCTGCTGCTGCTGCCGGGCCTGCTGTGGTTCGTGGTGTTCCGCTACTGGCCGCTGTGGAACGCGCAACTGGCCTTCAAGGACTTCCAGCCGACCCTGGGGGTCGAGGGCAGTCCCTGGGTGGGCTTCAAGCACTTCACGGCGTTCTTCGAGTCGTTCTACTTCTCGCAGCTCATGACCAACACCCTGATCATCAGCGGCGCGAAACTGCTGCTGGGCCTGCCCCCGGCCATCCTGCTGGCCCTGTGCATCCACGAGAGCACCCGGCGGCACCTGGCGCGCTTCACGCAGACCGTCAGTTACCTGCCGCACTTCCTGTCGTGGGTGATCGTGTTCGGCGTGCTGCTGGCCATGCTCTCACCCAGCACCGGCCTCGTGAACCGTGGCCTGGAGGCCGCCGGGCTGGAACCCATCTCGTTCCTGACCGACCCCGCCAAGTTCCGCAGCGTCGTGATCTTCAGTGACATCTGGAAGGAGACCGGCTGGAGCGCCATCCTGTTCCTGGCCGCCCTGATCGGCATCAACCCCGCCCTGTACGAGGCCGCCGAGGTCGACGGCGCCAGCCGCCTGCAACGCGTGCGGCACATCTCGCTGCCCGGCATGCTGGACGTGATCGTGCTGGTCACGCTGCTGCGCCTGGGGCACATCCTGGACGCCGGATTCGGTCAGATCTTCGTGCTGTACTCGCTGCCCGTGTACTCGGTCGCGGACGTGATCGACACCTGGGTCTACCGCCAGGGCATCCAGAACTTCCAGTTCTCACTGGCGACCGCCGTGGGTCTGTTCAAGGGCCTGATCGGCCTGCTGATGATCCTGACCGCCAACCGCGTCGCGCGGCGCTTCAGCGGCCAGGGCCTGTACTGAAACCTGTCCCGAATCCCCCCACACCCGACCCGAGGGAGCCCCCATGACCCGACGCCTGCGAACCCCCGACGACCGCCGCTTCGACCTGCTGGTCAACATCTTCCTGCTGACCGTGCTGGCCGTCACCCTGATCCCGCTGCTGTACGTGGTGACCGTCTCGGTCACGCCGCTGGGCCGCAGCGCCAGCCTGCTGCTGCCCGCCTGGGACTGGTCGTTCAACGCCTACGCCGAACTGCTCAAGCAGCCCGCCATCCTGCGCGCCGGACTGAACAGCGTGCTGATCACCGTCAGCGGCGTGCTGATCAGCATGATCCTGACCGTCTGCACCGCCTACCCGCTGTCGCGCCCGGACCTGCCGGGCCGCAAGTTCCTGACCGGCGTGATCCTGTTCACGTTCCTGTTCAACGCCGGACTGATCCCGCTGTACCTGGTGGTGCGCGACCTGCACCTGCTGAACACCTACTGGGCGCTGCTGCTGCACGGCGCGGTCAGCGTGTACAACCTGTTCGTCATGAAGAACTTCTTCCAGAACCTGCCCGACAGCCTAGAGGAAGCCGCCAAGATCGACGGCGCCAGCGAACTGCAGGTGCTGTGGCACATCGTCCTGCCGCTCTCCCGGCCGATCCTGCTGACCATCGGGCTGTTCTACGCCGTCACGCAGTGGAACTCGTTCTTCGAACCGATCCTGTTCCTGTCCAACCGGGACATGATGCCGCTCCCGGTCGTGCTGCGCGACATCCTGACCGGCCTGAACTCCGCCGATTACGTCGAGTCGGCCGCGACCACCACCGCCCCGCCCGAGGGCCTGAAGATGGCGGCCGTCGTCCTGACCACCATTCCCATGCTGCTGATCTACCCCTGGATTCAGCGGTACTTCACGTCCGGCACCCTCAGCGGCGGCGTCAAGGAATAACGCCCGCACCCGCCACACGCTGCCCGCCCCCCCGTCCCCCTCCCGGAGGTTCCCCATGAACGCACGTACCCGCACCGCCCGCCCCCTGCTGACCCGCCCCCTGCTGACCCTGACCGCCGACCTGCTCGCCGCCCCCGCCGCGCACGCCCAGACAGACGTCAGCGCCGCGCTGTTCGCCGCGAACCCCGAAGCGTCCGCGCCGGGCGCCAACTGGGAAACGTACGACCTGCTGCGCAGCAAACTGGGCATCGACCTGAAATTCACCATGCTGCCCGCCGGAGCGGACGGCGACAACAAACTCGGCTCGCTGGCCGCCGCCAACGACCTGCCGGACGTGTTCGAGATCCGCAACCGCAGCCTGTTCTACAAACTGGTCGAACAGGGCCAGCTGGCACCCGTCAGCAGCCTGCTGCCCCTGATGCCCGGCCGCACCAAGGACCGCTACTCGGACCGTAAACGCAACGCGCTCGTCACGGTCGACGGCACCATGTACGGCCTGCAGGACCCGGTCACGCTCAGCCGCCAGTACGGGATCATGGTCCGCCAGGACTGGCTGGACAAACTGAACCTGAAAGCCCCCACCACCCTCGACGAGTTCCTGGTGGTCGCCAAGGCCCTGACCGAACGCGACCCGGACGGCAACGGCCGCAAGGACACCTACGGGTACTGCGGCGTGATCGACTTCGACACCTCCGGCATCCTGCCGGGCCTGGGCCTGGGCAACCACTTCCAGTGGGTGTACGCCGCGTACGGCGTGAGCGGCAACTGGAACTACCGCAGCGGCACGTCCTTCGCCGCGAACCTCCGCAACCCCGCGTACCGGCAGGCCACGGACTTCATCCGCCGCATGGCCGAAGCGAAAGTCCTGGACCCCGACTGGGCCACCATGAAACGCAGCGACCTGCGTAACCGCTGGCAGCAGGGCAAGTGCGGCATGTTCTTCGAGAGTGTCGGCGGCCTGAACGCCGGGTTCGCGAACTTCGACGCAAACAACCCCAAGGGCGAACTGCGCTTCATCACGCCGCCCAAAGGACCGCGCGGCCAGAAAGGCATGGGCACCTACGCCAACGCCGGCACCCTGCTGGTCGTGTCCAGCAAGGCCCTCAAGGCCGGGAAAGGCCCCGCCATCGCCAAGTTCCTGGAATGGGCCAACAGCGGCGAAGGGTACTACCAGCTGGGCTTCGGCAAGAAAGGCGTGGACTACACCCTGAAAGCCGGCATTCCGACCGTCTCGACCACCAACGTGAACGCCCGCATGACCAACACCCAGATGCGCTGGATCGCCCTGAACGGCAAGACGAACGAACTCAAGGGCCGCTACGGCCTGATCAAGGCCAAGGACGGCCGCACCCTGAACGCCTACACCCTGCTGATGGACGCCCACAAGAACGGCTGGATCGACCGGACCGGCGACATGCTGGTGCCCGCCGCGCCCAACCAGGCCGACATCGAACGCTACGTGTCCGAGAGCATCGTGCAGTTCGCGCTGGGTCAGCGTCCCCTGAACGACGCGAACTGGACGGCCTTCCAGAACGGCCTGAAAGGCATCAACTTCGACGCCTACGAACGCGAGGCCGGACTGACCCTCAAGAAGGCCGGATTCATCAAGTAACACGAACTCCGATTGAATGGACTGTAAAGGCCATTCAATCCGAGCGGATGCGAGTAGGAGAAAAAAGGGTTCCGGACGTGGAGTTGGCAATCCGGCGAAGTTCCGGGTTGTTAACGAAACAAACGGAATCCGTATAACACGGACTCCGATTGAATGGGCCGCAAAACCTCTTCAATCCGGGCAGAGCGAGTGGGAGCAGGGCGCCGCTCCGTGTCATCCCTGAGGCTGTCAACGACACGGGCGGCGCCACCCCACCCCCCGGCTGCACCGCCCCCTTCTGCCCCGCGCTGCCAGACTGGCCGCGTCCCGGCACCCCGGAAAGGAACCCCTGCACCCCATGGCCAAAGGCGACACCGTCCAGCTGGACGTTCATGAATTCCGCGACCCGGACACCGGCGCGCCCGTCACGCGCCTGACCCCGCCGGACGTGGTCTGCCACCGCAACTACTTCTACCAGAAGTGCTTTACCGCCGACGGGAACGGCCTGCTGTTCGGCGCGGGCCTGGGCAGCCGCACTCCTGGCGAGTGGAACACCTTCCTGCTGGACCTGCCCGGCCGCACGGCGCGGCAACTGACCGAGGGGCCGGGCGACAACACCTTCGGGTGTTTCCTGTCCCCGGACGACCGGTCCGCGTTCGTGATGCGCGGCGGGCGCGACCTGCTGCGCGTGAACCTGCGGACCCTGCGCGAGGACGTGGTGTACAGCGTGCCGGACGGGTACGTGGGGTACGGCACCTGGGTCGCGAACAGCGCCTGCACCCGCATGGTCGGGATCGAGGTCGTGGACGGCGACCTGCTGCCCCTGACCAGCTGGGCCGGATTTCACGAGCAGTTCCTGCGGCCCCCCCGCTGCCGCCTGATCGTGATCGACCTGAGCAGCGGCGAGCGGCGCGTGATCCGCGAGGAACGCCGCTGGCTGGGCCACCCCATCTACCGCCCGCACCACGACCAGACCGTCGCGTACTGCCACGAGGGACCGCACGACCTGATCGACGCCCGCATGTGGCTGATCGACGAGGACGGCCGGAACAACCGGCAGGTGAAGGAGCAGGAGCCCGGCGAGAGCTGCACGCACGAGTTCTGGGTGCCGGACGGTTCCCGCCTGATCTACGTGTCGTACCGGCGCGGCCAGCAGGACCGGTTCATCTGCGCGGCCGACCCGGTCACGCTGCGCAACGAGGTCCTGATGACCATGCCGCCCTGCTCGCACCTGATGAGCAACGAACGCGGCACGCTCCTGGTCGGGGACGGGTCCGGCACGCCCGCCGACGTGGCCGACCCCGGCGAGCACCAGGTGCAGAACGACCCGTTCCTGTACCTGTTCGACCTGGAGGGCCGTCAGACCACCCGCCTGGCCGGGCATCACAGTTCCTGGGAGGTGCGGTACGGCAGCCGTCAGGTGACGCACCCGCACCCGTCGTTCACGCCGGACGAACGGCAGGTGCTGTTCACCAGCGACATGCACGGCGAACCGGCGCTGTACCTCGTGGACCTGCCCGGCACGTAGCAGCGCACGCCGTAATACGGACTCCGATTGAATGGGCTGCAAAGCCGCTGGGTCCGAGCGAAGCGAGTAGGAGCTTGGCGGGTTCCGGACGTGGAGTTGACGACCCGGTGTCGTTCCGGGTTGTCAACGAAACAAACGGAATCCGTGTAACGCCGCACCGAGTCACCGTACATGAGGGCGCCAGATGCTTCCGGTCTGGCGCCCTTGGTGTTGTGTGGATGCACGGCGCGGCGCGGATTGCTGCGGCGTCATACAGTGGTTCTAACCTTCAAGTGATGTGGCCTGGAATACTATTCACTTTGCAAAATAGTTTCAAGATTCAGAGCAATTCAGTCGGCCATCCGTGACCCGCCACGGCGGCGGGACCACCAGACCGGAAGAACCCCCGGACCCCACCCAGGACCGGACCAGGAGGAGCGCAGCCAAGCGATGAACCAGAACCCCACCAACGACCCGGCCGCCGCCGCCGCCGCCCAGCGCCTGGGCGAGCAGATGAAAGGCCTGCACCGCTACGTGTCCGGACAGCTGATGCGCGCCATGCAGGACCAGTTGCAGGGCGACGACATGAGCTTCTCGCAGATGACGGCCCTGCATCAGCTGCGCGCCCACGCCGCCCTGAGCATCGGCGGACTGGCCGACCTGACCGGCCTGAGCCTCCCGGCCGCCAGTCACCTGATCGACCGCCTCGTGCAGCGCGGGTTCGTCGAACGCCGCGAGAACCCGGACGACCGCCGCGCCAAACTGCTGGCCCTCACAGGAGACGGGCACGCCTTCCTGGACAGCATGGACCGCCGCTTCAACGAGACGTACCAGCAGGTGTTCGGACGCGTCAGCCGCCACGTGATCGAAGCGGCCGCCGACAACGTGGCCGCCGTCATGGCCGAACTGCACGCCCAGGACGCCCGGCACGCGTCCCCCTGCGCCCGCACCTCACCTTCCCCGGAGAACCCCGAATGACCCACGCCCAGCAGGCCCCAGAGGGCCGCATCGATTACGCCGAGACGCTGGACTTCCCGACCAAGCGCCTGATCCTGATCGGGACGCTGCTCGGCCTGTTCCTCAGCGCCCTCGACCAGACCATCGTCTCGACCGCGCTGCCGCGCATCACCCAGGAACTCGAGGGACTGTCCCTGTACTCCTGGGTGACGACCGCCTACCTGCTCGCCAGCACCGCCATGGTGCCCATCTACGGGAAACTCTCGGACATCTACGGCCGCAAGCCCGTGCTGATGTTCGGGATCGTGGTGTTCCTGCTGGGCAGCGCCCTGTGCGGCATGGCCGGCGAACCGTTCCTGAACAACGTGTTCGGCAGCGGCATGATGCAACTCGTGGTCTTCCGCGGCATTCAGGGCTTCGGCGCGGCCGCCCTGACCAGCGTGGCGTTCGCGATCATCGCTGACATCTTCGCGCCCGCCGAGCGCGGCAAGTACCAGGGTCTGTTCGGCGCGGTCTTCGGCCTGAGCAGCGTGATCGGGCCGCTGCTGGGCGGCTTCCTGACCGACAACGTCTCGTGGCGCTGGGTGTTCTACGTGAACCTGCCCATCGGTCTGGTGGCGCTGGCGTTCATCTTCACGAAGATGCCCCGACTCGCCAGCGGCCTGAAACCCAAGATCGACTACCTGGGCGCGCTGCTGATCATCGTGTTCAGCGTGCCGCTGCTGCTGGCCCTGACCTTCGGCGCGGACGGCACGTACGCCTGGACCAGCCCCACCGTGCTGGGTCTGTTCGCCACCAGCGTCGTGTCCCTGATCCTGTTCCTGTTCGTCGAGTCCCGCCACGAGAGCCCCATCCTGCCGCTGAGCCTGTTCAAGAACCCTACCTTCGCGTGGGGCGTCCTGGCCCGCTTCTTCATCGGCGCGGCGTTCCTGGGCGCGATCCTGTTCCTGAGCCTGTACCTCGTGAACGTGCAGGGCGTGTCCGCCACGGCCGCCGGGACCGCCACGATCCCCCTGACCATGGGCCTGATCGCCGGCGCGATCGGCAGCGGCCAGCTGGCCTCCCGCCTGGGGTACTACAAGACCATGATCATCATCGGCCTGCTGCTGATGATGGGCGGCTTCGGGCTGCTCAGCACCCTGAGCGCCGACACGCCGTACCTGCGCGTGGTGCTGTACATGGTCGTGCTGGGCCTGGGCCTGGGTCCCGCCCTGCCGCTGTTCAACCTCGCCATCC
Organism: Deinococcus seoulensis; assembly: GCF_014648115.1. Classification (NCBI taxonomy): domain Bacteria; kingdom Thermotogati; phylum Deinococcota; class Deinococci; order Deinococcales; family Deinococcaceae; genus Deinococcus; species Deinococcus seoulensis. Next base: position 6,572 of record NZ_BMQM01000052.1, on the reverse strand, counting down.
AGAACGCCGTGAAACCCTGGGAGATCGGCGTGGCCACCAGCAGCGGGCAGTTCTTCCAGCAGTTCGGGAGTGTCATCGGGACCGCCGTGTTCGGCGCGATCCTGACCGCCATGCTGCCCACGCAGATCAGCCGGCAGCTGGAACCCGTCAAGGCCGACGCGCCCCCCGCCATCCGCGCGCAACTCGACGCCCTGAGCGGCGGCACCGGCGGCGCCAGCGAGAGCCGCAGCCCGCAGGCCAGCTTCGACGCGGCCGCCGTGAAGGCCACCACCGCCGACGGCATCCGCAAGGGCTTCGACGGCGTGCTGACCGCCGTGACCGGCGCCGTGAACACCGGCAACATCGCCGCCGTGCAGGCCGTCGCCACCAACCCGCAGTTCCCGGCCGAGCTGGGCACCCAGCTGAAGAACATTCCCGCCGAGGCCATCGCCACCCCGCAGGGCCGCGAGGCGGTCATCGCGCAGATCAAGGCGGGCCTGGACACCGCGCAGGCCGACGCGATCACGCAGGCCGACACCACCCTGGACAAGGTGGGCCGCGCCATCAAGGTCGCGTTCGCCACGACCGTCAGCCGCATCTACCTCGTGAGCATCCTCGTGGCGTTCCTGGCGCTGCTGGCCGCGCTGCCCATGCCGAACCTGCGCCTGCCCCGCAAGGGCGAGGGCAAGGGCGAATCCGGCGGCCTCGCCTCGCTGGAAGGCTGATACGGACTCCGATTGAATGGCTTATGAAGCCGCTGGGTCCGAGCGGAGCGAGTAGGAGCTGGGCGGGTTCCGATCTGTTAACGAAATAAACGGAACCCGTATGAGCAGGCCCCACCCAAGCAGCAGAGGCCCGGACAGCGCGTCCGGGCCTCTCTTTCCTGTCTCCTCCTGCCCATTCCCTCCTGCCTACCGCTCCTGCCTGCGCCCTCCGAAGGCGGCCACGCCCACGCCCGCCGCGAGCAGCACCGCCATGCCGGTCAGGGCCAGCGGGTCGGGCACGTGACCGAAGATCAGCAGGCCCAGCAGCGCCGCCCACACGAGTTGCAGGTACGAGATGGGCGCCAGGAACGAGGCGGGCGCCTCGCGGAACGCCAGCGTGAACAGCAGGTGCCCCACGCCGCCCGTCACGCCCAGGCTCAGGAACAGTGCGGCGCGCAGGGGTGTCAGGGGCGGGCCGTGCAGGAACCACGGCAGCATCAGCCCGAAGCACAGCGTGCCGATCAGGGCGCTGGAGTACAGCAGGTTCACGGGGCGTTCCGTGCCGCCCAGCACCCGCGACAGCAGCTGGTACGCGGCGTTCGAGCAGGCGGCCAGCAGCGCCAGCGTCACGCCCAGCGGGTCGAGGTTCCCGCCGGGCCGTGCGATCAGCAGCACGCCCGCGAAGCCCGCCAGGACGCCCGCGCCGCGCAGCCACCCGACCCGTTCGCGCAGCAGCGGCTGGGCCAGCAGGACGACCAGCAGCGGCGCCGCGAACGACAGGGCGGTCGCCTCGGCCAGCGGCAGGCGTTGCAGCGCGGAGTTCATCAGCAGGGTCAGCAGCACCAGCGTCATGGAGCGGGCCGCGACCAGCCAGGGGCGCTGCGTGACCAGCATGGACCGCCCGCGTGACGGTGCCAGCAGGGCCGTCATCAGCAGCAGCTGCACCGCGTACCGGACGCTGGCGACCAGCGGCACCGGGTACTCGGCGGTCAGGTGCTTGACCGTGGCGTCCAGGCACGCGAACAGCAGCAGCGCGCCCGCCAGCAGCGCCGCGCCGCGCAGGGGCCGGGAGGCGCGCGTGGCGGGCGTCAGGGTGGCCGTCACAGCGGGCCGCGCAGGTGGGGTGATCCGGGGGTGGTCGGGCGTGCGGGGCGGGGCGGGCGCGGGGCAGGACTCGGCATCTGGGTTCACGATACCCCCGGCGCGGGCGGGCCGTGACCGCAGGGCAGGACAGGGCGGGACAGGGCAGCGGCGCGGCAGGGACCGTCCGGTGAACTGCTCTATGCTGCCGGGCGTATGGCGACCGACCCCATGAACCCGCTGATCGTGCAGGCGGACCGCAGCGTCTTCCTGGAGGCGTTCAACCCGCGCGCCGACGAGGCCCGCGCGGCCATCGCGCCGTTCGCGGAACTCGTCAGCAGCCCCGAGCACCTGCACACGTACCGCGTGACCCCGCTGTCGCTGTGGAACGCCGCGAGCACCGGCATGACCGCCGACGCCATGCTGGGCGCCCTGGAAGGACACGCGAAATTCCCGCTGCCGGGGAACGTCGTGACCGACATCCGCGAACTGGTGGGCCGCTGGGGCCGCCTGACCCTGGACCGCTTCGACGAGGCGTTGATCCTGTCCGCCGCGCCCGGCGACGGCCCGCTGCTGAGCGAACTGGCCCGCCACAAGGCCGTGGGGCCGCTGCTGCGCGAACGCATGAGCGACGTGGTGTACACCGTGGACGCCGGAGCGCGCGGGGAACTCAAACGCGCCCTGATGGACGCCGGGTGGCCCGTCGACGACCACGCCGGGTACGCGCCGGGCGCACCGTTCGCCGTGAATCTCGCGCCGGACCTGACCGTGCGCGACTACCAGCGGGAGGCGGCGCAGGCGTTCTACCAGAGCGGCAGCGACACCGGCGGGTCCGGCGTGGTCGTCCTCGCGCCCGGCGCGGGCAAGACGGTGGTCGGCATGGTCGCCATGAGCCTGGTGGGGCAGCGGACGCTGGTGCTGACCACCAACCGCACCAGCGTGAACCAGTGGCAACGCGAACTGCTCGCCAAGACGGACCTGACCCCGGACGACGTGCAGGAGTACGCGCCGGGCCGCCCCGCCGGGCGGGAACTGGCGCCCGTGACACTGTGCACGTACCAGATGCTCACGCACCGCCGCCCCGGAGCGCCCGCCGGGGAGGAGTATCCGCACATGAGCCTGATCGGCGCGGCCGAGTGGGGCCTGATCATCTACGACGAGGTTCACCTGCTGCCCGCCCCGGTGTTCCGCCTGACGGCCGGCGTGCAGGCCCGCCGCCGCCTGGGCCTGACCGCCACCCTGGTCCGCGAGGACGGCCGCGAGGGCGACGTGTTCGCCCTGATCGGCCCGAAACGCTACGACCAGCCCTGGAAGACCCTCGAAGCGCAGGGCTGGATCGCGGCCGCCGCCTGCGCCGAGGTCAGGTTGCGTCTCCCGGCGGACGAGCGGCCCGCGTACGCCGCCGCGCCCGACCGGCAGAAGCACCGGCTGGCCGCCGTGAACCCCGCCAAGCGCGCCGCGCTGCGCGCCGTCCTGGCCCGCCACCCGGACGTGCCGACCCTGGTGATCGGCGCGTACCTGGACCAGCTGGACCTGATGGCCGCCGACCTGGAGGCGCCGCTGATCACCGGGAAGACCCCGCAGCGCGAGCGCGAGCGGCTGTTCCAGGCGTTCCGCGAGGGGAGGCTGCGCACGCTGCTGCTCTCGAAGGTCGGGAATTTCGCGCTGGACCTCCCGGACGCCGAGGTGCTCGTGCAGGTGTCCGGCGCGTTCGGGTCCCGGCAGGAGGAAGCGCAGCGGCTCGGGCGGCTGCTGCGGCCCAAGGCCGACGGGCGCGGCGCGCACTTCTACTCGCTGGTGACCCGCGAGACCATCGAGGAGGACTACGCGCACCACCGGCAACTGTTCCTCGCGGAGCAGGGCTACACGTACGACATCATCGACGAGAGCGAACTGTAAGCGCCGGGCGTGCATTGACACGGCGCCGTTCCATGCGCAGGATGCACGTACCTCATGACCGACCAGACTCCCAAACGACGCGGGCGGCCCCCCAAGGCTCGCCCTGAAGAGACCCCCGCGCCCGCCGCGCCCGCACCAGCCAGAAAGGCGCGCGCGAAGGCCGCCCCGGCCCTGCCGGAACCGACCTTCATACCCGAACGCCTGACCGTCCACGCGGGCCTGATCCTGCTGGAAGTGCAGGACCCGGCCGACCTGGACGCCCTGCTGAGCGACACGCGGCTGAGCCCGCACGTCGCCGAGCGGCTCGCGCCGACCTTCGCGCTGCTGCGCCCCGGCACGGACGCCGCTGCGCTGGACGCCCTGCGCCGCGCCGGGCACACGCCCCGCGTGAACGGAGGCCAGCCGTGAGTGGCGGGGCCGACCAGGGACCGTTCACGAAAGCCAACGCGAAGGTCGCGATGGACGCCGTGGCGGGCCTGGAGGAACGCAAGGCCCAGGACTTCGACGATTCCATCAGCCGCCTGCCTCGCCCGTACCAGCAACGGATCGCGGCCCGGTACAGCGGCGAGAAGATCGGCAGTGGCGCCCGCGCGGCCGAGGTGATCGGTCAGGTGCGCAGCAGCCCGGAACGGCTGCGGAAACTGGTGGCGAGCCTGAGCGTCATGGAACGCGCCGCACTGAACGAGGTGGCCCGGCAGGGCGGATTCATGGACGGCTGGGACCTGCACGTCTTCCTGCGACTGCGGGATTTGCGCGGCGACCCGCGCGTGTTCGGCAGTCCGAAGGGCAGGGTCGGGGACTTCTCGGTGTCGGAATTCACCGGGGCCGCCGCGCTGTGGGAACTGCTGACGGGCGGTCTGCTGCTGCCCGAGGCGCTCCCGAACGTCTGGATGCAGTCGTACTACAGCCAGTTCGAACCGCTGGGACGGCTGCCCAGCCGCGTCCTGCTCGACCCGCGCCTGAGGCCCCTGCTGCCGCCGGAACCCGCCCCGCCCATCACGGCCCCCCCGACCGAGGTGCCAGCCGCGCCCGGCCAGACGGACCTGACGCCCCTGCGGCTGCTGGAGGTGCTGCGCGGCGTGCGCCTGCACCCGCTGGCCGTCACGAAGACCGGCACGATCAGCCGCGCGTCCCTGAAGAACCTTGCCAGGAGCGTCACGGCCGTGGACGACCTGGAAGGCTGGGTGATCGCGGCCCTGAACCTGGGCCTGATGATCCGCGAGGGCGACCGCGTGACGGTCACCGCGCAGGCCGAGCGGCACCTGACGACCCTCGACCCGGCGCGGCTGCGCGCCGTTCTGAGCGGCCCGGGCGGGCACGTCCAGCCGGAAGACGCCCGCGCGTCCTTCAACTCGGTCACGGTCGTGCGGCGACTGCTGGGCGCCGTGCTGCGCGCCCTGCCGCACGCGACCACGCAGGCCGAGGTGATCCGCCTGACCCGGCTGGTCACGCCGCCGGAACTGCTGGGTTCCCGGCCCGGCCAATCGGCCCGGCCCGACGCGCTGGACCGGTGGGTGGCCGTCGCGCTGCGCGGCCAGCTCAGCACGGCCGGGCTGGTGCACGTCAGCGGCGAGGGACCGGAATCGGCCGTCACGCCCGCGCACCTCATGACCCCGCCCGCCCCGTCCGGCCCGGCCTGGATCCTGCAACCGAACTTCGACCTGCTGGTGTACCCCGCCAACCTCACGCCGCAGCAGTGGCCGCTGCTGGCCGCCGCCGAGGCCGTGCGCTTCGACGGGCAGACCGCCTCGTACCGCCTGACCCGCCAGAGCGTGTACGCCGCGCTGGAAAGCGGCCTGAACCTCCCGGACCTGCTGACCGGCTTGCAGGCCGGGTCCGCCACGCCCCTCGCGCCGGGCGTGCAGCGCAGCCTGGAAGACTGGGCGGCGCGCCGCGACCGCCTGACCCTGCACCGCGCGGCCACGCTGCTGGAGTACCCCACCCCCGCCGAACGGGCGGCCGCCCTGAAGAAACTCGGCGGCACCCCGGTCGGCGAGCGGTTCCTGCTGCCCCCGGACACCAACTTCAAACTGCCGTCCGGCACGCCCGTCCTGCTGGCCGACGCGCCGCCCACCGCGACCTTCTCGTTCAACCCGGACGGCTCCTTCCGCGCCGACGGCAGCGTGGACCTGCACGCCCGCGGAATGCTGCGCGGCCGCGTGACCACCCGCCCGGACGGCCGCCTGGAACTGCGCCCCACCCCGCCCGGCGCTCTGCCCGCATCGTTCCTGCCGGACCTGGAGGCGCGCGTCAAGGGCCGCCTGCCCGGCGCGTTGCGGCTGCAACTGGGCGTCTGGAGCGGGCAGACGCCGCCGCCGTCCCTGGCGAGCGTGGCGCTGCTGTCCCACCCGCAGGCCGCCGCGCTGGCCGCACACCCGCGCCTGAAAGGCCTGATCGGCCCGGTCATCGGCCCGAACCTGTTCACGGTGGACGCCGCGAACGTGGACGCCGTGCGCCGCGCCCTGGACACCCTGGGCCTGAGCCCCACCACCGACCTGGCCGTCCCGGAGAACCCCTCGGCAGAACTGACCATCATGGACGACACCCGCCAGAAACGCGCCTTCCTGGAACGCGCCATCGAGGCCGGGCAACGCGTACTGGTGCAGTACAACGTCGAGAAGTACGTCGGCTGGTCCGGGCAGCCCAGCGCCGGGCGCAGCGTCCTGGAAGAACTCGAACCCCTCAGCATCGAGCGGGGCAGCGGGAACACCCCGTACCTGAACGCCCGGCTGGTCGGCGAACCCGGCAAGGGCCGGGGCGCGCAGGCGTCCAGGGACCGGCACATCCGCATTCAGTACGTGACCGGCATGGCCCTGCGCTGATACGGACTCCGATTGAATGGCTTATAGAGCATTTGTCATAATAAGGCTATGAAACGAGTCGGCGCACGCGGATACGGGCTAGACCTGA
>NZ_BMQM01000051.1 GCF_014648115.1 Deinococcus seoulensis | reverse complement strand
TTGACCCATCTTTCCTATGCGTCTCCTGTTCGCTCGCCCGCCGTTCACCCGTGGGTGTGGTGGGGTTGCTTGAGGAGCGCGGTATTTCGCGTTTCTCTCGCTCTTTCACGCTCGCTTGTCATGCATCGCGCCTCGCTTGAGGCTCAGAAAAGATACAGGCCGCCAGCGAATCTGTCAACACCCTGTGCCTGATGCCAGAGTTCACGTCCGGGGAAAACAACAGGAATTCGCGCCCTGAACGCACAAACGGCCACCCGAAGGCGACCGTCTCTGGTCTGTTTGCGGGGACGCCTCAGCGTTCCAGCAGCACCGTCTCCTGCACCTTCAGGCCCTGCGCCAGCGCGTCACGGGCATGCGCGCGCGCCGCCTGCAGGTCGTGATCGCGGTAATTCCCGCACTCCAGTTCACTGACACCGGGAATGGGCCGGTCGTGCGCCGCCGTGTCCTGCAACGCCGCCTCGAAGGCCTTCAGGACGCCCTGCTCGTCGGGCTCACCGATGACCGCCATGTACATGCCGGTGCGGCAGCCCATCGGGGAGACATCGACCACGTCGGTCAGGTGGTCGCGCAGGTACCCGGCCAGCAGGTGCTCGAGGGTATGAATGGCGGCCGGATCGATGGCCGCCTGGTTCGGTTGCAGTAGCCGCAGGTCGTACTTGCTGATGGAGTCGCCGCGCGGCGTGGTCTTCACGCCAGCCAGTCGCACGTAGGGGGCTTTGACCTTGGTGTGGTCGAGATCGAAGGATTCAACGTTCGCCATGCTCCGATTCTGCGCCGCGCCGCCCGCCGCAAAGGTGAACCGACCCAGACCACCCGACCCAGACCACCAAGCACAGATCACCCGGCCGCGCGCGGGAACGCATGTCAGGGTGCGCTCTCTACAGCGCTCGTTATATGGCGCTCTCTATACTGCGCAGCGTGCCAACCCTGACCGACCGTTCCCGCCGCGCGCCTGTGTGGCTGCCTCTCGTGCTGGCTGCGCTGCTGGTCGCCGCCGATCAGGCCCTGAAAGCCTGGGCGCTGGCGAACCTGCAAGAAGGCCAGCCGCCCCAGGTGTTCATTCCGGGACTGGTCGAGTGGCTCCTGACCTTCAACACCGGCGCCGCGTGGAGTCTGTTCAGCGGCAGCGCCGTCCCGCTGGCCCTGGGCCGCCTGCTGGTCGGGCTGGGCATCCTGGGGTACGTGACCTGGAAACCGCAGGGACGCGCGCTGAACATCATCCTGGCGATGATCGCGGCCGGCGCGATCGGGAACGCCATTGACGGTCTGCGGCAGGGCAAGGTGACCGACATGATTCACTCGCCGCTGCTGAGCGGCGTGACCCGCGCCCTGAACGCCGGTGACTTCCCGATCTTCAACGTGGCCGACAGCTGCGTGGTCCTGGGAACGCTGGCGCTGCTGATCGTCAGCTTCGTGGGCGACCAGCAGGCGAAACGCACCGCCAAGTAGACGCGCTGGGAACCGGCGGGGGGCAAGGTTCCCCGCGACAGAAGAGAAACCCGAGAGAGGCGGCGTACCGGGCACTCCCCCGACGCCGCCTCTTTTGTGGAAGTACGGGTGTTCGGACGTGGCAACAGGTTTCAGGAGCGGAGCGCAGTGGCAACCGCAGATACCCCAAAAGAAGTCGCCCCCGTCCGGTGTGGACAGGGGCGGCTGGGTTGAACTGGAGCGCTCAGGCCACGGCCTTGCGGCACTTGTTGCACACGCGCAGGCGCAGGCTGACTCCGCCACGGGTGACCGTGAGGGGCTGCAGGTTGGGCTTCTGAACTCGTTTGCTCACGCCGGTGACCTTACGACCGACGCCGCCCGCAGCGCGGGCCTTACCGCGGCGGATGACCGAGTTCACCACGATCGGTCCTTTACCGCACACTTCGCACACTTTCGCCATGATGACTCTCCTTCTTGAGCCTGATCCTTCCTAACTGACCGGGGGCTGCGACCCGTTCTGGGTTCCCTGCCACGCCGGCCTGAATCAGACAAGCCGTCCAAATGTAGCACAGGGGCAAAGGCTCGCGCAAAAGCCGATTCACTATTCCGGAACGGACCCTGCTGTCGGGTCACACTTGGCGGTCAGGACACACGCGGCCGTCAGACACACTCAGAACCCGGACGGGCCTGGGCGCCGTCCGGGTCGGAGGGAAAGGGAGTGGGGTTAACGCAGAACGCGCAGGGCCTTGAGGATGGCGATCAGAACGACGCTGCCGACCACGCCCCAGACGATGCTCCAGAAGCTGAAGCCCGCGCCCGCCACACCGGCGCCACCGATGTTGAGCCAGTTGCCGAAGATGGCCTGGGCCAGCAGGCTGCCGACGATGCCGATCAGGATGTTCGCGATGGCGCCCTGCTGAGCGTCCGTCTTCATGATGAGGCTTGCGAGCCAGCCGCACAGTGCACCAACCAGAATAGTAATGATCCAACCCATGATTTCTACCTCCATTTATTTGGTTCTTGCTTCGAATGACATCAACGTGTGCTGCTCTCGTTGTGGATGCAGCATGAAACTCATCAAACCCCGCAAATGTAGAAGGTCGTACTTTCTCAAGGGCGGGCGAAGGCGGGATGGATGTCCCGCCAATCCCCGTTAAGGTTGGCCTTCAGAACAGCGTCCAGAACGCTCATTTCTGATCTGACCCCAAAGACAACTACGCAGGCGCGCCCGCCGGATCACCCCGGTCATGGTCACCATACCGGGTCCCGCAGGACCCCACGCGGGCCGCTGGCGTGGCGCCCCGTTGCGCAGTACACCAAGACGGACTCCGTCTGTTTCGCCCTCAACCCGGGAGAGCGCCGGGTTGCCAACTCCACGTCCGGAGGGGCGCTTTTCTCCTCCTCGCTCTGCTGCGCAGCTCTCCGAGTCCGCCCGGATTGAATGGTCTTTGCCGCCCACTCAATCGGAGTCCGTATCATTTGTCTTACCCCCGCACCCACACCCACCGGAGTGGTGGGTAGCATGACGGCAGCACGCCCCGCCCCGACCGGCGCGGCCTGGAGGCCCCCTAACCTATGCCCGGACCATCTGAACGCGACCGCCCCGCCGCCCCCGCACCCACGCGGGAGCCGCCCACCGGCACCTTTACCGTGCGGGCTCCCGCCAGCAGCGCCAACCTGGGCCCCGGCTTCGACAGCCTGGGCCTGAGCGTGCCGCTGTACACCACCCTGCGCGTGACGCCGCAGGCCACCACCGAGATCGTCCCGCTGGGCGCAGAACTGGAAGGAACGCCCGCCGACGAGAGCAACTACGTGTACCGCGCCATGGGACTGGCCGCCAGACGCGCCGGGCGTCCCCTGCCGCCCGCCCGCATCGAGATCGAGACGGACGTGCCGCTGGCACGCGGGCTGGGCAGCAGCGCCGCCGCGCTGGTCGCCGGGATCGTCGCCGGGAACGAACTGCTGGGCCGCCCGCTGGACGACCTGGCCGTGCTGGACGTCGCCGCGCGGGAGGAAGGGCACCCGGACAACGTCGCCCCGGCCCTGTTCGGCGGGATCGTCGTGGCCACGCTGGACAAACTCGGCACGCATTACGTGCGGCTGGACCCGCCCGCCAACCTGGGCGTGACGGTCCTGATCCCGGATTTCGAGCTGAGCACCAGCAAGGCCCGCGCCGTGCTGCCCAAGGAGTACAGCCGCGCCGACGCCGTGCACGCCCTGTCTCACGCGGCGCTGCTGGCCGCCGCGCTCTCGCAGGGCCGCCTGGACCTGCTGAGGCACGCCATGCAGGACTACATCCACCAGATCTGGCGCGCGCCGCTCGTGCCGGGCCTGAGCGACATCCTGGAGGAAGCCTGGAAGCACGGCGCGCTCGGCGCGGCCCTCAGCGGCGCCGGACCCACCGTGCTGTGCTTCCACGACACCCGCGAACCCACCGCGCCCCTGCACGCCTACCTGAACGGCGTGATGGCCCGCAACGGCCTGGAGGGCCGGGTGCTGGACTTCCCCATTGACGCAGCCGGTACGCTGATCGAACGGGCGTAGATGACCAGGGCGCCGTTCCCCGTCGCAGGGAACGGCGCCCTGGTCCGGAAACCGGCACAAAAAGAAGCACCGGAGTGAGAGATCACTCCGGTGCTTTGCTGGTCGAGGCGGCGAGATTTGAACTCACGACCCCTACCACCCCAAGGTAGTGCGCTACCAGGCTGCGCTACGCCTCGATACCCAGCCACAGAACTATAAAGGCGCTTTGGGAATCCGTCAAGGGTGCGCGGCGAGGCGGGACGGTCTTTTGTATATCCCGGCCCCGCGTGGCTATCCTTCCGGGCATGACCCTGACGTTTGAAGAGAAGTTACGGAACTACGCGCGGCTGGCTGTCCGGGTGGGCGTGGGCGTGAAACCCGGCCAGCGGCTGCTGGTGCAGGCGCCGGTCGAGACGGCGCAACTGGCGCGGCTGGTGGTGCGCGAGGCGTACGCGGCGGGAGCCAGTTTCGTGGATGTCCGCTGGGATGACGACGACGTGCAACTGGCGCGTTTCGAACTGGCGCCGGACGGCACGTTCGAGCAGATCAGCCGCTGGCGTGTGGACGCCGAGATCGAGACGGCCGAGGCGGGCGGCGCGGTCCTGGCGATCCGCGCGACGAACCCGAACCTGCTGGGCAGCGTGGACGCCGAGCGCGTGGCGACCCACCAGCGCACGCTGGCCGCGTACCGGCGCCCGTACACGGCGCAGGTCATGACCAACCGCCTGAACTGGAACCTGATCAGCGCGCCGGTCAGCGGCTGGGCCGAACTGATGTTCCCGGACGCGAGTGCCGAGCAGGCCGTCGCGCAGCAGTGGGACGCGATCTTCGCCGCGACCCGCGCGGACCAGCCGGACCCGGTGGCGCTGTGGGAAACGCACCTGGCCGACCTGCGCCGCCGCCGCGAGCTGCTGACCGGTAAGCAGTACGCCGCGCTGCACTTCCGGGGCGGCGGGACGGACCTGACGGTGGGCCTCGCGGACGATCACGTGTGGGGCGGCGGCGCGGCCGACACGCCCGGCGGGATCACGTTCACGGCGAACATCCCCACCGAGGAAGTCTGGACCGCCCCGCACCGCGAGCGGGTGGACGGCACGGTGGTCAGCACCAAGCCGCTGTCGTACAACGGCACGCTGATCGACGGCATCCGCATCGAGTTCAGAGACGGGCGCATCACGGGGGCCAGCGCCGAGAAGGGCGAGGGGGCACTGCTGAAGATGATCGACACCGACGAGGGCAGCCACCGCCTGGGCGAGGTGGCCCTGGTGCCGCACTCCAGCCCGATCAGCCGCTCGGGGCTGTTCTTCTTCAACACCCTGTACGACGAGAACGCCGCGTCGCACATCGCCATCGGCAGCGCGTACCGCTTCAACGTGCGGGGCGGCGTGGACATGCCCCTGGAGGACTTCCTGGCGGCCGGCGGGAACGACAGCCTGACGCACGTGGACTGGATGATCGGCAGCGGCGAGATCGACGTGGACGGCGTCGCGAAGGACGGCACCCGTGAGGCCGTGATGCGCGCGGGCGAATTCGTGATCTGAACGCAGACGGCTCATGGCAGATGGCAGAGGCCGCTGAGCCATCTGCCATCTGCTTTCAGCCATCCGCCTGCCGTCAGGGCCGCAGGTCGTCCTCGCCGACCAGGAAGTCCACGGCGCCGCTCCCGATCTCGTAGTACGCGCCGATCACGCGGATCTGGCCGCTGCCCTCGGCTTCCTGAATGACGGCCTGGGAGCGCAGGATGCTCACCTGATGCCGGACGTTGTTCAGCACCGCCTCGCGCATGCGGGCCTTCTTGTCGCGGATGGGCGGCATGTTCTGCACGCTGGGCTGGATACGGCGGATCAGGGCCTGCAGGTGCTCGGGTTCCTCCGCGACCCGCTCCTCGGGCATGAGCGCGGCGGCCACGGCCCCGCAGGCCTCGTGGCCCATCACGACGACCAGGTGCACGTCCAGGTGCCGGATCGCGTACTCCAGGGTGCCCAGTCCGGCCTCGCCGACCACGTTCCCGGCGACGCGCACCACGAACAGCTGCCCCAGGCCCTGATCGAACACCAGTTCGACCGGCACGCGGCTGTCGCTGCACGCCAGGATCGCGGCGTAGGGCGTCTGGCCCATGATCTGCGCGCGGCGTTCGTTCGCGCTGACTTCCGGGCGGGTCGCCTGACCGCTGAAGAACCGGGCGTTGCCGTCCTTGAGGGCCGCGATGGCGGCGTCCGGGGTCTGCACGTCACTGTCTTTCAGGTCCGCGATGTCCTCCATGCTGGCCCCACGGCGGATGGCATCCAGGATGCGGCGTTCCAGGTCGGCGGCAATCTGCGCGGCGGAATCTTCCATGCGCGCCATCCTACGCCCCGGCGGGCGCGCAGTCCTGAACGGAGTCCAGACCGGTCCCCGCGCCGGGTGCAGGCCGGGTGCGGTGCGGGCCGTATGCTGGGCGGCATGGAAGACCTGACGCTGAGCGAGCTGCTGGAACGCTACGCCACGCTGCGCGACACGATCCTGGGCCTGGAAGCGGAACGGGACGAACTGGGCGCCCGCGTGAAGGCGGCGCTACAGAGCGGCGAGCAGGCCGAGACGGACCTGTACCGCGCCACCCTGAAAGTCTCGCGGCGCGTGGAGTACCCCCTGGAGCGCTTCCGGGAGGTGTTCGGGGACGCGGCGGCGCTGGAGGCGGCCAGCATCGACCGCCGCCGCGCCGAGGCCCTGGCGAAGGCCGGGGATCTGGACGGCGAGCAGCTGCGGAACGTGGCGGTCGTGAAGGAAACGCAGTCGCTGGTCCTGCAACCCAAGACCCGCTGAGCCGGGCTCCGCGTTGACGTGCCGCTGACCGGCCGCTCACCCTGGCGTGACAGGCGGGGCGCACCCTGCGGACATGACCCTGCCCCCTTCCCTGACGACCCATCCCCTGCTGAACCCGGACCTGCCGCCGCACCGGCAGTTGCCCGGCGACACGATCATGTGGACGCAGAGAGGCTGGCCCGCCGAGCGGTTCACGGCGCAGGCGCACGTCTGGACGGAACGCGAGGCGCGCCTGTCACGGCAACTGGGCGCGCAGTCGGAACTGGACCGCCTGACCCGCTGAGCGCTCCTGCATGCCCGGACAGACGCGCGGCCCGGTTCCTGGGTGCAGGAGGGCCGGGCCGCGCGGGGCATGGTGGAGTTGAAAAGAAAAAGCATTGCCGGTGAGCAACGGCACCCGCGAATCATCCCTTATGGCTGCTGCCTTCCGGCCCTGACCAGGTTCAGGCGTTCACGCTGCGCTGCGCCAGCAATGCGTTCCAGACCATAGCACAGGTGCCTGCGGCTGTGCAGTCCCGCGCCGCCCGGTTTTCGGTTGACCGTGGGGAGGGCATGGAAAGCGCCGGACCCTTGCGGAGTCCGGCGTCATTTCGTTGGTGCTCGGGATGGGACTTGAACCCACACAGCTAAGCTACACGCCCCTCAAACGTGCGCGTCTACCAATTCCGCCACCCGAGCATCTCTGAGAGGCGATAGCAATACTAGGGGCGGTTCCGCGTAAAGTCAAGGTGTGCGCTTGTCAGGGCTGGCATTCGTGGTATCATTGCGTTTGCCGCCGCGAGCGGTGGGGCCTGCACGCCGGATCACGAGAGTGAACGGCACGCGGATTTTACCCCGGCTGCTGCGCGCGGGACTTCATAACACGAGAGGCTCAACATGATCGACAAGAAAGCGACCGTCCAGACCCACGCCAAGCACGAGAAAGACACCGGCAGCACCGCCGTGCAGATCGCCCTGCTGACCGCCCGCATCAACAACCTGAGCACCCACCTGACCGCCAACAAGAAAGACAAGCACGGTCAGCGTGGCCTGCAGCTGATGAACGGCCAGCGCCGCCGCCTGCTGAAGTACCTGGAGCGCACCAGCTACGACGAGTACATCGCCCTGACGGACGAACTGAAGATCCGCCGCGGCCAGCGCATCGTCCGCTGATCCACGGCACATTCAGCAGGGCGCCCAGTCGGAACTTCCGGCTGGGCGCCCTGCTGTGTATTCCCCTGGGGGGTCTTCAGCGTTCGTCGCTGCCCGGCCGGTCCCGGTCCGGCACGGCCCGCCAGTCGCCGCCGGGCAGCAACTGCGCGCCGCGCAGGCGGTCCTCGCGGGCGTACAGGTACACCCAGGCGGGGCGGGACTGCCCGTCCAGCGTGACGACCTTCACCTGCTCGCGCCGGTACAGGGGCGGATGCTCGTGCAGGCCTTCCAGGTGATCCAGGAAGGGCAGCGCGGCCGCCCAGGCCTGCGGGGTGTAGGTCAGCAGGTAGCCGCGCACCGGGGCCTGCGTGCCGGGAGGCGCGGCACTGGGCCGCAGGGCCGGGTAGCCTTCCGGGTGCAGGTGCAGCAGGTCGTGACCGCCCAGCGAGGCTTCCTGCGCGCTGAACGGGCCGCCCCGGCGGGCGACGTGCGCGTTGCGTTCGCCGGGCATCAGGGTGCCGTACACGAACACGGCGCGCGGGTCGGGCGTGGGGGTGGTCATGCCTGGGAATCTAGCGTCCGGTCGGCCCTGGCCCCGGCGGGGCGGATGGACAGCCCGGCGGTAGCCCCTGCCGGGGCCGGACCGGTTGGAGCCGGACGGTGGGGGCCGGATGGGGACTTCCGACACAGCCGGCCGGGCGCGGCGCGCGCACACTGAAGCATGAACGCCAGCCCAGCTCCGCGCAGGTCCGTCACGCCCGCCCGCCGCTCGTTTCTGCCGGGCCGGGCCCTTCTGGGGGCCATGCTGGCCCTGCCGCTCTGGGCGGCGCCGGTGGCCGCGCAGTCGGCGCCGGCAGCCGCGCCCGGTGCCGCCGAGCGGCGCGCGACCACGGCGCGTCCGGCTCCGCTGACGGCGGCCGAGGAGTCGCGGCTTCAGGCGTTGTTCCAGAAGGCGCGGCCCGCCACGCTGCGCATCGAGCAGTGCGTGCCGACCCGCTGCGACGACCCGGACGGGGTGGGGTCGGCGGTGCTGATCTCGGCGGACGGACTGGCCCTGACGGCGTACCACGTGGTGAAGGGCGCGCGGAACCTGAGCGCGCAGACGCTGGACCGCAAACGCTACGCGGTGGAGGTGGTCGGGTATAACGACCAGGATGATCTGGCGCTGCTGCGGGTGAAGGTCCCGGCCGGGACGCCGTTCCTGCCGCTGGCGACCGGCGCGCCCGGCGTGGGGAACATTGCGCTGGCGATCGGGAACGGGAACGGGGATTTTCTGCGGCCGAAGACGGGCCGCCTGACGGGCCTGGATTCAGATGCGGGCCGCGCGGATTTCCCGCCGGGCACGCTGGAACTGAGTGCGCCGGTCGTGCCGGGCGACAGTGGCGGGCCGGTACTGAACGCGACCGGGCAGGTGACGGGCATCGTGAGTTACCTCCGGCTGGAGGGTCGGCGTAGCCGGGCGTACGCGGTGCCAGTCACGGTGACCGACGCGCGGCTGACGGCCCTGAAACGCGGTGAGAAACGCGACGCGCCGGTGATCGGGATCACGCTGGGCGGGGCGTTCGGGGACCTGTTCATGCTGACCGAGAAGGACTTCGTCACGCTGAGCCGCCTGCTGAAGCTGGGGGACACGCCGGGCGCGTTCTTCACGGGCGTGTCGCGTGGCAGTCCGGCCGAGAAGGCGGGGTTGCAGCCGCTGCGGCTGGACGGGAACGACGAGCGGGTGTCGGGTGACATCGTGACGGCCGTGAACGGGAAGCGGATCGTGAATTTCAGCGAGTTCCAGTACGCGGTGCGGGCGTTCCAGCCGGGCGATACCGTGACCCTGACGGTGCTGCGGGGCGGGAAGACATTGCAGGTGCCGGTGACGTTGACCGGGCGCAGTCAGGTCGATAATTAAACTGCGCGGGCTGATTATGCAAAACACCTCTTGACAATTCTGCCCAAAACAGAATAATGCGGGTATGGACACCCTGAAAAAAGCCGGAGCCATGCTGGCCCACCTCGACCTGTTCCACCACATGCTCGACCTGCGCGGCCTGCTGCAACTCGCCGCGCACATGGAGGAACGCGGTGACCGCGTCACGCTGATCAGCCCGCAGACCATCACCCTGATCGGCGCGGACATGCACAGCGATCCCACCGTCACCACCAGCAAGGGCGCGACCATCGAGGCCCCCACCGCCTACCGCGTGCTGCACGCCCTGAAAGGCCACGACGCCCCCGAGTACGCCGTGACCCGCGAGGAACTCGGCGCCCTGAACGCCCGCGCCGTCGCGGACCTCGAAGCCAGCGACGCCCTGCGCGCCTTCGAGACCACCCTGAGCCGCGTCGCCGCCCAGAGCGGCACCCCGGCCACCACCCCCACCAGCAGTGCCGCCACCAGCGCCGCTCAGGCAGCGCCCGCCGACGCCGAACGACCCAGCCGGGGCCGCCGCACCCCGGACGCCGAACCCACGCCCGCCACCCGGCCCGGCACCGACCAGCCCGCCGCGTAACCCGCCGGTCCTCTCCGGCCAGAGCGCACGTCCATGGGCCGCATGTCCATCAGCCGCGCTTCACGTCCGCCCGTTATCGTGGCAGGCGTGAAGCGCGGCTCCCTCATGATCCTGACCCTGTGCGCGGCCACCGCCATGGCCGCCCCCGCCCTGACCGCCCCCCGCCTGACCGCCACGCCCCCCTCCGCAGCAGCCACGCTGCTGGGCAGCGGCGAGTACGCCCGCGCCTTCGCGGCCGCCACGCAGGCCGGGGACGCCGTGACCGCCAGCCGCGCCGCCGCCGCCATGACCGAGTACCGCGCCGCCGGCCCCGACTGGACCGCGCGGGCCGTGAACGCCGGGCGGCAGGCCGTGAGTGCCGCGCCCGGCAGCGCCGACAGTCACCTCGCGCTGGGCAGCGCCCTGGGCATCCAGGCCCGCGCCGGGGGGTACACCCTGAGCGCCCTGAACACCGCCCGGCAGGCCCGCGCCGCCCTGGAACGCGCCCTGAGCCTCGCGCCGGAACGCACGGACATCCAGGCCATCCTGGCCGAATGGCACGCCGGCGCCTGGGCGAAAGCCGGCGCGATCAGCGGCGGGAACGCCGGACGCGCCCGCGACCTCGCCACCCGCGCCGCCCGCGCCGCGCCGGACAGCGTGTTCGTGCAGGCCCACGCCGGAATCGCCCTGAGCCTGATCCGCGACCCGCAGGCACGCGCCGTCCTGAACCGCGCCGTCACGCTGCCCGCACAGGACAGCCTGGACCGCGACACGCAGACCCAGGTGCGCGGCGTGCTGGGCAGGCTTTAATACGGATTCCGTCTGTTTCGTTAACAGATCGGAACACCACCGATCTGCCCACTCCACGTCCGGAACCCGCCCAGCTCCTACTCGCATCCGCTCGGATTGAATGGTCTTTGCAGCCCATTCAATCGGAGTCCGTATCAGCGGCCCGCTGACCCCGACCAGTACGTCGGGGCGTCCGTGCCGGGCAGCAGACCCACCCGCGCCGCGTGACCAGAGCGTTCCGCGAGGGCCTGCGCCTCGACCTGCGCGCGCTCCTCGCCCAGCCAGCCGGTCCAGTAGGCGCGCAGCACGCCGGTCACCAGCGCCAGCGGCACGCTCCGGTCGTCCGGGTTCATCTCGTCTGGGTCCGTCTCGTCCGGGTTCAGCGGGTGGTACAGCAGGTCCAGGTCGGTCAGGGGGCCGCCGTCCGGGCCGCCCACCGGCTGCCAGTACGGGACGTTCACGGTTCGCAGGCCCAGCGCGTGCAGGGCCGCGCGCCGCGCCGACGGTTCCACGCCGGTCGCGGCCTCGGCGGCGCGGTCCTCCTCACTCTGCCGGGAGGGGTGAACGCTGTCGGCGAACACGCCGCGCAGTCCCGCCTGCCGGGCGCCGTCCAGCGTGGCGCGGTGCAGGGCGCGGCCCACGCCCAGCCCACGCGCCGCCCGCGTGACCGCCATGAACGAGTTGAACACCGCGCCGCCCAGCGGTCCCGGCAGCGGCAGGTGGGAGATCAGCGTGCCGCCCAGCACCTCGCCGCCCCGGGTCTGCGCGACCAGCAGCCGGTCCTCGCGCTGCGGGTCGCGGCGGGTGATCAGCATGCCGAACATCTCGGGCGGGATCAGCATCTCCGGCGCGTAGTAACTGCGCTCCTGAATGACGCCGAAGGCGTGCAGGGCCGGGTCGGCGGGGTCGGTCACGCGCCGCACGCGCACGGGTTCGGGGGTCGGGTGGGGGCCAGCGGGGGTCATGGCACCCAGCATGACGGTGGCGGGGCGTGAACACCGGTATTCTGGGCGGCATGACGGCCCCCGACCCCTCCCCCACCGCCGGTGAATCCGCGCCGCGCGTGGCCCCGAACTTCATTACCGAGATCATCGAGCGCGACCTGAGTGCCGGGAAGTACCCGCAGGTCGTGACCCGCTTTCCGCCCGAACCGAACGGGTACGCGCACCTGGGGCACACCTTCGCGTCGTTCCTGGATTTCCAGACGGCCGCGCAACTGGGCGGGCGTTACCACCTGCGCCTGGACGACACCAACCCGCTGGGCGAATCGCAGGAGTTCGCGGACGCGATCATCGACGACCTGCGCTGGCTGGGCTGGGACTGGGGCGAGCACCTGTACTACGCCAGCGATAACTTCGAGCGGTACTACGCGTACGCCAAGCAACTGATCCGCCAGGGCGACGCGTACGTGGACTCGGTCAGCGGCGACGAGATGGCCCGCCTGCGCGGCGCGGCGAACGAGGTCGGCACGCCCAGCCCCTACCGGGACCGCACGCCGGACGAGAACCTGGACCTGTTCCGCCGCATGCGCGCCGGGGAATTCCCGGACGGCACGCACGTGCTGCGCGCGAAGATCGACCTGGCCAGCCCGAACATGAAACTGCGCGACCCGGTGCTGTACCGCATCCTGCGCGCCCACCACTACCGCGCCGGGGACGCCTGGTGCATCTACCCCATGTACGACTTCCAGCATCCCCTTCAGGACGCGCTGGAAGGCGTGACGCACTCCATGTGCAGCCTGGAGTTCGTGGACAACCGCGCCATCTACGACTGGCTGATGGAGCGGCTGGGCTTCAACCCGCGCCCGCACCAGTACGAGTTCGGTCGGCGCAGCCTGGAGTACACGGTCGTCTCGAAACGCAAGTTGCGCCAGCTGGTCAACGAGGGCCACGTGAGCGGCTGGGACGACCCGCGCATGCCGACCCTGCGCGCCCAGCGCCGCCTGGGCGTGACGCCGCAGGCCGTGCGGGCCTTCGCCTCGCAGATCGGCGTGAGCCGCACCAACCGCACCGTGGACCTCGCCGTGTACGAGAACGCCGTGCGCGACGACCTGAACCACCACGCGCCGCGCGTGATGGCCGTCACGGACCCCCTGCGCGTGACCCTGAGCGGCCCGGACGGGCAGCCCGTGCCGGCGCGCACGCTGGACCTGCCGTACTGGCCGCACGACGTGATCCGCGACTCGCCGGACGGACTGGTGGGTCTGCCCGGCGGGCAGCGCGTTCCGCCCGAGCAGGCCACGCGGCCCGTGACCCTCAGCGGCGACCTGTTCATCGAGCGTGAGGACTTCAACCCCGAGCCGCCGAAGGGCTTCAAGCGCCTGACGCCGGGCGGCACCGTGCGTCTGCGCGGCGCCGGGATCATCCGCGCCGACCGCTTCGAGACGGACGGCAGCGGACAGGTTACGGCCGTGCACGCCACGCTGCTGGGCGAGGACGCCCGCGCGGGCGGCGTGATCCACTGGGTGGACGCCGCGACCGCCGTGCCCGCCGAGTTCCGCCTGTACGACCGCCTGTTCCGCGTGCCGAATCCCGAGGGCGCCAACGGGGACGAGGACCTGAACCCGGACTTCGACCCGGAACAGCCCGGCCACGAGGACACCCCCGGCACGCCGGAGGGCCGCCCGGCCGAGACGGGCTTCCTGCGGTTCCTGAACCCCGACAGCCTGCGCGTCACGCGTGGGTTCGTGGAGGCCAGCGTGACGGGCGACCCGGCCGACACCCGCTACCAGTTCGAGCGGCAGGGGTACTTCTGGCGCGACCCGGTCGACAGTCGCCCCGGCGCGCTGGTGTTCGGGCGGATCATCACCCTGAAAGACACCTGGAGCCGCGAGACTCCCGGAGAGACGAGGGCGGCCCCCAGGCCGCAGGGGAAACAGACCGGGAAGCAGAAACCGGACGCCGCGAACACCGCTGCGGCCCCTGCGCCCAGCCCCGCGCCCGCCACCCTGAGCCCCGGGCAGGAAGCCGAGGTGACCCGCCTGCTGACCCTGGGTGTCTCGGACGCCGAGGCCCGCACCCTGGCGCGCGACCCGGCGCTGCTGGCCTTCCTGACCGGGGCCGCCCAGGACGACACCTTCGCGCAGGTGGCCTCCTGGACCGCCAACGACCTCGCGCCGGGCCTGCGGGCCGCCGAGGTGCGCGTGCAGGCGGCCGACCTGCGCCCGCTGGCCACGATGCTGGCCGCGCGTCAGGTCACGACCCGTGTGGCACGCGAAGTGCTGGCCCGCGCCGCGCAGACCGGCGAGGCGCCCGCCGCCATCATCGAACGCGAGAATCTCGCCGGGGGCCTGAGCGCCGACGAACTGGCCGCCGCCATCGCGCAGGTCATGGCCGCCAACCCCGACAAGGTGGACGCCTACCGGGGCGGGCGCACGGCGCTGCTGGGCTTCTTCACCGGGCAGGTCATGCGCGCCACGGGCGGCAGGGCCGACCCGGCCACCCTGAACGCCGCCCTGAACGCCGCCCTGAACGGCTGAACCGGACTGGCCCGTTACCGGGCTTCCCCCCTTCCCTTTCTGAACCCGGTTCACACCGCGGCCCCCTCACACGCATGTGTGGCGCGGCAGCGGTGTGAAGTTGTTTACAGTGCATCTCATGAAGATCACTGCTCTGTTCCTGAGTGCCGCCCTGAGTCTCAGCACCGCTGCCTCCGCCCTGACCCTTACGCCCGCGCAGGTGTACACGCTGCCCGGCGCGGACAGTGAGTTCGGCGCGTTCCTGCCCGATGGACGGGTGGCCGTGAACGCCGACAACGGCATCCTGATCCTGGACCGCACCCTGAAGACCGTCATCGGGTTCTACACCCTGCAAGGCGAGATCGACGGCCTGACCGTCAGTCCCGACGGGCGGCGCGTGGCCGCCATGAACAGCGAGACTTGGACCGTCTGGGACGTGGCGACCGGCCGCGAGATCCGCAGCGGCAAGACCGCATACGACGCCACGCTGGCCTTCGACGCGCAGGGCAACCTGCTGACCCTCGACGACGGCACCCTGAAACGCGTGACCCTGGCCAGCGGGCAACGGGGCGACGTGCTGGGCGACGGGGACATCTACGGGGTGGCCGTCTCGCCCGACGGTACGCGCGCCGCACTGACCTTCGAGGACCGCGTGCAGTTCGTGACCCTCGCCGACGGCACCGTGCTGGCCGAGGCGTCCCTGAACGAGGAACCCGACGCGCTGGGCGCCAGCTTCAGCCCGGACGGGCAGGCCGTCGCCGTACGCACCGGCAGCGAGGCCCTGATCCTGCGCGCCGGACAGGACGCCGTCAGCGTGGAAGGCGGCGAGGACCTCGACCCGCAGGACGACTCGCTGCTGTTCCTGAACGACACGGACCTGCTGGCCGTGTTCTACGGCGAGGCGCAGCGCATCGACCCGCAGACCGGCGAGGCCACCGGCGAGCCGTTCATGCTCGACACCGACGGCCCGGTGGTCGCCGGACCCGACGGGCAACTGCTGGCGCTGGGCAGCCGCGTGGCCCTGCTGGACCCGCAGGACCTCGAAGCGCCCGCCACGCAGGAGAGCGTCCTGCCGTCCAGTAACGCCTGGACCGGCGCGTTCGTGGGCAACGTCCCGCACGCGGGCCTGGGCCGCTTCCTGAACCTGAACAGCATGCAGGAACTGAAGGTCGGCGGCACCGGCCGCCTGGACACCTACCTGGGGCAGGGGAACAACATCTGGACGCTGCGCGGCCTGGACGTGGCCGTACGCCGCGCCGGAGTGAACGTGAACGTCGCCAAGCTCGACGAGGACGCCGAGTACGACACCCTGCACGCCTCGCCCGACGGGACCTTCGCAGTGGTCAGCGGGTACTACGGCATGGCCCTGATGAACGCCACCACCGGCAAGGTCATCCGCAAGGTCACGGCCAAGCAACTGAAGGTCGAGGACATTCACGACGCGCTGCCCAGCCCGGACGGCAAGGGCATCTACGTGATCCCGCACGAGGGGAACGTGTTCCGCTACGACGTGGCGACCGGCAAGCAGACCCTGGCCTTCAAACTCCCGGCCGACGCCGAAGCGACCGAATTCCAGCAGAGTGCAGGCGGCACACTGGCCGTCGTGTACTTCAACGAGAACTACGACCGCTTCGTGGCGCTGCTCAAGCCCGGCGCGACCAGCGCCTTCAAGACCCTGCCCTTCACGGACAGCGTGCGCGCCCTGCGCTTCAGCCCGGACGGCAAACGGCTGGCCGTGCTGACCAACGCCAGCCAGAACGCCCTGCAGGTGTTCGACACCGCCACCGGCGCCCTGCTGACCCGCACCGGGAAGTTCAACACGTCCACCGGTCTGCTGGCGTGGTCGCAGAACGGACGGCAGTTGATGGTCGGCTCCGGCCTGCTGGGCAAACCCGGCACCGTCACCGTCTTCGACGTGAAGTAACCCTAGGGGCGAGCGGCGCCCTGCCACGCGACGGAACCCGACTGATGCGGGTTCCGTCTGTTTTGCGCCTACTCGCTCTGCTACGCAGCTCTACGAGTCCGCTCGGACCCAGCAGCTTTATCAGCCATTCAATCGGAGTCCGTGTCAGTTCAGCATGCGGCCGCCGCTGCCGCCCTTCTCGGCCATCAGCGCCTCGGCCTTGCGGATGTGGTCGAGCAGCGTGCCGTGCCAGTCGTCACTTTCCGGGGTGTGGGTCAGGGCCTGCTGGGCGTGGGCGTACGCGGCGGCGGGGTCCGGGAAGCCCTGCTGGGCCATCACGTCGGTGGCCATCTGGTGCGCGGCGACCCAGTCACGGCTGGCGGGAGCGGCCTCGCGGATCACGCGCCCGTAGTGTTCGAGCGCCTCGTCCAGCTGGAAGTAATCCAGGGCGACGCTGCCCAGCACCAGACTGGCAGGCACCACGGCTCCCTGCGCAAGGGCCTGCTCGGCGGCCAGTTGCGCTTCCTGCAACCGGCCCAGGCGGTAGTCGCATTCGGCCACGTCGGCCAGCACCTCGGGCAGGTAGGGGTACTCGGGTTCGTTCAGGACTGCCTCAAGTTTCTCGCGGGCCTCGACGGGCCGGTCGAGGTCCAGCAGCGCCACGCCCAGTTCGTGGTTGGCGTAGGGGCGGTCGGCTTCGGTCGCCAGGGCCAGCGCCGACTCGAAGGCGGTGATGGCCTGCTCCTGCTGGCCCAGGTGGGTCAGGACCTGCCCGCGCACCAGCGCCACGCCGTAACTGGGGTCGCCGTACTGCGCTTCCAGGCGGGCGGCCTCGCGGATCATGTCGTGCGCCGCGTCGGGCTGCCCGAGGTTCAGGAGGGTCTGGGCGCGCAGGTAATGCCAGGTGGCGAGGTTCAGGCTGACTTCTTCCAGTTCGTCCGGCGTGGGGTGCGTGGGGTACAGCGGGCGGGCCTGGTTCAGCGCGGCGTTCGCGGCGTCCGACTGGCCTTCTTGCAGCAGCAGCGCCGCCTGTTCCTGCAGCATCACGGCGCGGTTCAGGCCGTCGGCGTGGTGCGCGGCCTCGGCGTACAGGTTGACGGCCTCGGCGGTCTGGCCGAGTTGCTCGTGCGCGTCGGCCTCCCAGGAGCGCAGCCGCCAGCGCAGGTGCGGGGGCAGGTCCGTGATGGGAATGTGCAGGTCCAGCGCCTCCTGCGGTTTCCCGGCCAGGGCCAGGGCGCACATGGCGTGAAAGCGGGCGAGCGGATCGGGGGCGTCCCGCACGGTCTGCGCGGGGGCGGTCGCGTCGGGGCCGTGGGTGCGGGCGTCGAGTTCCGCGATCAGCGCGAGGTGCAGCGGGTCGGCGCGCACGGCCGGGTCGAGGGTGCGCGCCTCGCGCAGCGCCGCGCCGATCTCGGCGAGGGCCGAGTCGCCGTACAGGGCGTGCACGCTGCCCAGGTGCAGGGCGAGGCGGGCGCGTTCGGGTTTGCGGGCTTCGTGCATGGCGCCTTCCAGGATGGAAAAGGCCGTGTCGTAGTCGCCCCCCGCGAGTGCCGCGCAGGCTTGCTGCCAGGTGGTGGCCACGTCAATCATTCTTCCTCAGGATAGCGCGGCCGGTCATGCTTTGGGTGGTTGCGGTGCGGGCGTGGGCAGGGGCAACTCACGTCGAGAGATGAGAGTCTGACGGCATGTCCGACGAGCAACTGAAACTAG
>NZ_BMQM01000050.1 GCF_014648115.1 Deinococcus seoulensis | reverse complement strand
CTCAAAACATCTTTGGGTGGTTCCGGCACGCCCATCCATCGGCATTCTTATGACAAACGCTCTAGGCATGCGGTTCATTAGGGTGGCGCCGCGCACTAACATCCCCCTCAACTTCATCACACCAAGCGAAGCTCACCGTCCGTCCTGACCCTGCCCCGGCAGCGCCAGCACCTGCTTTTCACCGTTTCGGCACCGTACCGCAAGCGGCCCTGCGCCGTACCTGGAGACCCCATGAAGCACACCCGCTCTATCCTGGCCGCCACCCTCGCCCTGAGCCTCGCTGCCTGCGGACAGCCGACGGTCACGCCCGCCACCCCCGAGACCAGCGCCCCCACCGACGCGGTCACAGGTGCGTACCTCGTGGGCTTCAGGCAGGGTAACCTCAGCACGCAGAGCGTGACGGAACAGGCCGCCGTGCAGGCCCAGGCCATCGCCGCGGCGGGCGGGATCATGACCAGCCAGTGGGTGGACATCAGCGCCGCCGCCGTGAAACTCGACGCCGCCGCGCTGGCCAGACTGAAGGCCAACCCCAGCGTCGAGTACGTCGAACCCGACTACGTCCGCACCGCGCAGGGCTTCAGGAGCGGCGTCACCGACCGCAAGGTCAGCAGCGGCCTGAGCGCCCAGGGCCTCACCACGCAGGCGCTGTACGCCCCCAGCGGCGAGTTCACCTGGGGTGACAATGCCCTGCGCGTCCAGAACCTCCGTGCGGGCGGCTACACCGGCACGGGCGTCGCCGTGTGCGTCGGCGACACCGGCATCGACGGCAACCACCCCGAATTCGCCCGGAAACTCAAGGGGTTCAAGAACTTCGTCACCACCGAAGCCAACCGCAACGACCCCTACGCCCTGAACGACGTGTCCCACCACGGCACGCACGTGTCCGGCACGATCTTCGCGCAGCTCGGCGCGGGCACCGGCGCCAGCGGTACCCTGAGCGGCATGGACGCGGGCGGCGTCGTGGGCGTGGCAACGGGCGTGAACCTGTACATGGCCCGCGTGCTGGGCAACACCGGCTCGGGCAGCAGCAGCGGCATCATCAACGGCGTGAACTGGTGCGCCGCGCAGCTCAAGAGCCAGGGCGGCACCGAGGACAAGGTCGTCATCAGCCTCTCGCTGGGCGGCGGCAGCAAGAGCCGCACCGAGCAGCGCGCCTACACCAGCGTCTGGCAGAAGGGCGCCCTGACCATCGCCGCGACCGGCAACGACGGCGCCGCCGTCTCCTACCCCGCCGCGTACACCGAGGTGGTCGGGATCGGCGCCGTGGACAGCAACCTCGCCAAGGCGGACTTCAGCAACTTCGGCACGCAGGTGGATCTGGTCGGCCCCGGCGTGGACGTGATCAGCACCGTGCCGCTGGGGCAGGGCACCCGCGCCAGCGCCTCGGGCGGCGGCGTGACCTTCACGGACGTGCAGGCTGCCGACCTGACCGGCAAGGGCAGCTTCACCGGCACCATCGTCGCGGCGGGCGGCACGAACAACGAACTGTGCGGCGTCGGCACCCGCAACGCCGCCCTGGCCGGAAACATCGCCCTGATCAGCCGCGGCACCTGCTCCTTCGAAGAGAAGACCGCCAACGCCGTCGCCAGCGGGGCCAGGGGCGTCATGATCTACAACAACGCCGCAGGCGCCCTGGGCATGACCCTCACCAACGCCTACACCGTGCCCGTCGTCGGCATCCTCCAGGCGGACGGCCAGGCCCTGCTGACCAAGCTGCCCACCACCGGCACCGCCGCCGTCACCAGCGCCGACTACGAGTCCTACAACGGCACCAGCATGGCCACCCCCCACGTCAGCGCCGCCGCCGCCGTCGTCTGGGCCGCCAAGCCCACCCTGACGAACGCCCAGCTGCTCAGCCTGCTGACCAGCACCGCCAAAGACCTGGGTACGGCCGGGAAGGACAACAACTTCGGGTACGGTCTGGTCGACCCCCTGAAAGCCATCACCGGCCAGTAAACCCACTCGCGCACCCGGCACCCCTTCCACACGGAGGGGGCGCTGTTCTTGCTACCAGCCCGCCTCGCGCAGCAGGCGGTCCACGATCAACGTGCCGCCCAGGATGGCGGGAATGCCGCCGCCGGGGTGGACGCCGGTCCCGACCTGCCAGAGCGTGGGGGTCAGGCGGTATGGCTGGGGGTGCAGCGGGCCGCCGCGCCAGGCGGGCAGGGCCGCGCCGTAGATCGCGCCGCCCGGATGGCCGCCCCGCGCGTAGTGGGCGGGCGTCAGGGTGACGGTATCCAGGGCGGAGTCCAGCAGGCCGGGCACGTTCAGGGTGCGTTCCGCGCGCCGTAGCTGCCCCCGGACCCAGGGGTGGTCGGCGGTCAGGGGGCGGCCGGTGGGGGGTGCGGTCAGCAGGACGGCGAGGCGCGGGCCGTCTGCGTGCACGAGCGCCAGCGTGGTGTGCGGGAGTGCCCCGGCGCGCAGCGCGGCCCGGAAGTCCCGGAAGCTGTCGGGCGGGATGACGCTGGTGGCGGGCAGGAGGGCCGGGGCGGGCAGCGCGGCGTACAGGGCGACCCCACTGACGGTCCGGGGGCCGGGTCTGACCGGCTGGCCGCGCAGCCGGGCGAGGCGGGCGGGGTCGGTGGCGCTGACGGTCAGGTCGTGGCGGCGGACCTCTCCCCCGTTCAGGGTCAGGGTGGTGCCGGTCAGGGTGTGGACGCCCGCGCCCTCGCGGAGGGTCACGCCGCGCGCCTCGCAGAAGCGGCGCAGGGTGTCCAGCAGTGCGCCCATGCCCTGGGCGGGCCGGGACACGTCCGCGCCGACCAGCGCGGGAATCAGGGCGTACAGGGGCGGGGCGTCGGCGGGGCTGAGGCCCGCGTTCAGGGCGTGGGTGGCCAGCGCGTGTTCCAGCGCGGGCGGCAGGTGGTGGGCGCGCAACCACGCGGCGGCGCTGGCGTGCGGGCCGGTCACGCGCAGCAGCGCCGCCGACGCCCGCAGGAACGCCGGGTCGCTCAGGCGCGGCGGGGTGGTGAGCAGGGTGGTCAGGTGCGCCCGCAGGGGTTCGGCCGCCTGCACGTACCGCTGCCAGTGCGGGTACAGCGGGTGCTGGGGCGGTACGGGCAGCGGCACCGGGCCGTGCGGGGTGTGGTGCACGCCCAGCGCGCCGGGCAGCGGGCGAAGGTCCAGCGGGTCGGGTTCGTGCAGGCGGTTCAGGACGGCGCGCCACACGTCCGGGAAGGTGAAGAGGCTGGGGCCGGTGTCGAACCTCAGGCCGCCCGCCTCCTCGCGGCGCAGCTTGCCGCCCGCGCGGTCCTGTTCGTACACGGTGACGGCGTGGCCACGCCCGGCCAGCAGCGCGGCCAGGGTCAGTCCGGCGATTCCGCCTCCCACGACGCCCACGCTGCGGGCGCGGTTCACGTTACAGGCCGGTCCACTGGCCGCGTGCCAGCAGGGCCACGAGCTGCACCCCGGCGACCGCGCCGACGATCCAGGGAGTGACGATGCTCAGGGGGTACAGGCGCGCGGCCTGTTCGGGGGTGGGGCGCAGCAGGAGGCGCAGGGCCATGCCGCCGCAGGTGAGCAGCAAGGCCAGCGCGGTCAGGTTCGATACCGGCAGCAGCAGCGCCGCCGCGAGGACAAACCACGCCAGGGCGTAGGCGGCCGTGCCGCGCGCGCCGAGGGTGGTGGCGACGGTGCGGGTTCCGGCGGCGCGGTCGGCGGGGATGTCCTGCGCGGCGTCGAAGGCGTGCTTCCCGACCGAGTAGCTCATGAGGGCCAGCAGCGGCCACCACGGCACCGGGCTGCCCAGAGCCAGCGCGGGCAGCGCCAGCGGCAGGGCGTACGCGACGTTGCTCAGGCCGTCCAGGAACGGGCGGCCCTTCAGGCGCAGGGGCGGCAGGCTGTACGCCACGAACAGCGCCGCCGAGATCAGCAGCAGGGTCGTGGCGGCCGGGGGCAGCAGCAGCGTCAGCGCCAGCAGCGCGGGCACGTTCAGGAGCAGCGTGGCGCGCAGCAGCGGCCCGCCCTCGGGGAGGGTCAGGCGCGCGCCCTGCCAGCCGCCCTTGCGGGACGAGCGGGCGTCCTCCTCGCGGTCCGACAGGTCGTTCAGGCCGTAGATCAGCAGGTTGAACGGCAGCGTCAGGTACGCCAGCAGGGCCAGCACCCCGGCGTCCAGCGTGTACAGGCGGCCCGAGAGCCACACGCCCGTGACCAGCGTGCCCACGGTGTTCACCCACAGGGCGGGGCGGGACACGGTCAGCAGTCGCCGCAGCGGCAGCAGGGGGGTTCGGGTCTGGGCGGCGCTTCGCATGAACAGGGCATTGTAAGGGGGGTCGGGGGCAGGCAGATGCCCCAGCGGTCCGCCTTGCTGCGCCGCGTTGGGGGCAATGCTTACAACCACGCCCCCCCGCGCCGGGACACAATGAACAGTGATGAAGCCTACCGCTGGCCGGTCTCAGACCGGCATGTTCACCGCCTCGGAAGTCGAGGCGCAGACCGGCGTGCCTGCCACGACCCTGCGGCAGTGGGAACGGCGGTACGGGTTCCCGCACCCGGTCCGGAACGCCAGCGGGTACCGCCTGTACTCGCCGGGCGACGTGGCCGCCATTCAGCACATGCAGGCGCAGTTGCAGTCGGGCGTTCCCGCCAGCCGCGCCGCCGAACTGACCGTGCGGGCCACCGGACTGACGGCCGCGCCGCACGTTCCACCGAACACACCTGCCCTGCCGGACACTCCGTCCGACACCCCGGCGCCGCGCGGCGCGCCGCAGTGGGCCGAGCTGCTGACGGCCGCGCTGCTGGCCTCGGACACCGACCGGGCGGGCGCGGTGCTGGCCGAGGTTCACTCGCAGTTGCCGGTCGAGGATGTCATGACGGCCGTCATCAGCCCCACCATGGTCGAGATCGGGGCGCGCTGGGAGCGCGGGGAGATCACGGTGGCGCACGAGCATCAGGCGACCGCGTACCTGCGCGCCCGCATCGCCGCGCTGATGGACGTGGCGGGCGTGCAGGCGGGCTTCGGGCCGCTGGTCGTGGCGGCCTGCGCGCCCGAGGAACAGCACGAACTGGGCCTGATGATGCTGACCCTGGCGCTGCGCCGCCGGGGCGTGCGCGTGGCGTACCTGGGCGCGAACGTGCCGCTGGGCGACCTGGCCGTGTACGCCCGGCAGCGCGAGGCCCGCGCCGTCCTGCTGGCCCTGAACGGCAGCTGGGCGCTGGACGCCACGCGCGAGCACCTGCGTGACCTGGACGGCCTGGGCATGCCGCTGTTCTACGGGGGCGCGCTGCTGAACGCCGATCCGGCCCTGGCGCGGGAACTCGGCGGGCAGTACGCCGGGCCGGACGCGCCCAGCGCCGCGCAGCACATCGCGGCGGCCCTGCTGGGCGGCCCGGCCACCCCACCGCACTCCCCTGGCCCGCACTCCCCTGGAGGTTCAGAATGAACGTACTCGTCACCGGAGCCAGCGGCTTCGTCGGAAAGGCCGTCGTGGCCGAACTCATCTCGCGCGGACACACCGTCACGGCCGGCAGCCGCTCGGGGGGCGACGTGGGCGGCGCGCGGGGCGTGAAACTGGACGTCACCGATCCCGGCAGCGTGCAGCGCGCCGTGGGTCAGGCGGACCCGCAGGTGGTCGTGCACCTGGTCGGCATCATCGCCGAGAAGGGCGACCAGACCTTCGCCCGCGTGCATGTGGAAGGCACCCGCAACGTCCTGGCGGCCACGCCACGCGGCGCGCGGTACGTGCACATGAGTGCGCTGGGCGCCAGCCTGGACAGCGGCAGCGGGTACTCCAGCAGCAAGGCGCAGGCGGAGGCACTGGTGCGCGGCAGTGGCCTGAACTGGACGGTCTTCCAGCCCAGCCTGATCTTCGGGCCGGGCGACGATTTCTTCGGGCGGGTCCTGCGGGAACTGGTCAGCACGGCGCCGGTCGTGCCGCAGATC
The DNA here is from genome assembly GCF_014648115.1 of Deinococcus seoulensis. NCBI lineage: Bacteria > Thermotogati > Deinococcota > Deinococci > Deinococcales > Deinococcaceae > Deinococcus > Deinococcus seoulensis. Next base: position 12,548 of record NZ_BMQM01000050.1, on the reverse strand, counting down.
GGGGACGGCTCGTTCCCGTTCCGCCCGGTCAGCGTGCAGGACGTCGCGCGGGCGTTCGCTGCCGCCGCCGGGTCCGACCTGGGCAGCGGGCACACGTACGCCCTGACCGGCCCGCAGGAATTCACGTTCCGGGAACTGCTGGAACTCGAACTCGGGGCGCTGGGCAGGAAGAAACCCATCGTGCCGGTACCGCTCTTCCTGATGAACCTCGCCGTGCCGCTGATGCAGGTGCTGCCCAGCCCGCCCATCACGCGCGACCAGTACGCCATGCTGAAAGAAGGCAACACCGCCCCCAACGAACCGGCCCGCACCGTGTTCGACCTGCCCATGCGCCGCCTGCCGGACGACCTGCCCGGCCTGCTGAGCAGCAAGAACTAAGTACACTGCGTTTATCTTTTAGATAAACCGCGCGGAGCGCGTAGCAGAGGAAGTACGTTGAAGCGGGAATGGAGAGATTCCGGCGCTTTCCCAGACTCTCGCAATGTTAGCTTCAATGTACTTAGCCGCGCAGGGGTGCCCACAGTGGTCGGCACCCCTGCGCGCGCCGTTACAGGTTGGTCGGCAGGTCCTGAAGGGCCGTGACAGTCATGGGCGGCGTGCCCCGCCGGAACGCGGCGACATAGCCGGTCACGGTGCCACCGGCGCGTTCCACGAGCCGCGCCAGGGCCTGCGCGGTCCCGCCGGACGCGATCACGTCCTGCACGATGGTCACCTGCTGCCCTTTCAGCCGGGCGGCGTGCGGGCCGTCCAGCCACAGGGTTTCCGTGACGCCCAGGGACATGCTGGGCACCTCCTGAATCAACGGGTCGTGCATGTACGTGCGGCGTTTCTTACGCACGCACACGTACGGAATGCCGCTGCGGTCACTCAGTTCGTGCGTCAGGGGCAGGGCGTTCGTGACGACCGTCAGCAGCACCTGGGTCTGCGGGGGGATCAGGGCCAGCATCTCCTGCGCGGCGGCGTTCGTGAAAGCGCTGTCGCCCATGAATTCCACCAGCGGCACGCGCCCCAGGTTCCCGGCGCGCACGATGGGCAGGTGCCGTTCCAGGCTGCCGACCCGCACGGTCAGTTCATTCGGGTTGTTCATGCGCCCCACCCTATCCCGGCTGTGTGCGCGGCGGTTCAGGTGCGCGCCCCGCCACGCCCGGGCGTTCCACTGGAATGGACGGGCGTGGCAGGTCAGCGGCGAACGGCAACAGAACGTGGCGCAGGACGAATCCCACGCCACACTTCAGGCCGGTCAGGGTCGTACGGACTCCGATTGAATGGCTTATAAAGCCGTTCAATCCGAGCGGAGCGAGTAGGAGTCGAAGCGGGTTCCGGACATGGAGTTAACAGATCGGTGGGGTTCCGATCTGTTAACGAAATAAACGGAATCCGTATCAGTCCTTGCTGCCCTCACCCTCGAACAGCGGCAGGTGGCCCAGCGCCGTCACCTCGGGGCGTTCCTGCCCCTCGGTGAACACGGCGACGACCGCGGCGACCTCGCCGCCGACCTCCTCGATGATCTGCCGGATGGAGTGCAGGGTGCCGCCGCTGGACACCACGTCGTCCACGATGGCGACCTTGCGGCCCCTGATCTTCTGCACGTCGAAGCCGTCCAGGACCAGCAGTTGCGGTTTGCCGGTCGTGATGCTGACCACCTCGCGCGCCACGGGGTCCACCATGTACGGCTTCTGCGTCTTGCGGATCACGATGTACGGCTTGCCACTCTCGCGGCTGATGACGTGCGCGAGGCTCAGCGCCTTGACTTCCGGCGTGACCAGCACGTCGATATCGGCGGGCAGCAGGCGGGCCAGTTCACGGCCTGCTTCCTCGGTGACTTCGGTGTCGCCCAGCATGTTGAACAGGGCGACGCTGACGCCAGGAGCGACGGGAACGATGGGAAGGTCGCGGGTCACGGCACCCACTTGAACTTTGAACGTGTTCACTCTGAGCAGTGTAGTACGGACTTCCCTGCCGGGCAGCGGGTCAGGTGGGCGGGCGGGTGGGCTTACAGTGGGACTGTGCCTCCCCTGTTCACGGTCCGGCCGCTGCCTGCCCTGGCCCGGCGTCTGCTGTTCCTGCTGGCGTGCGCCGGGCTGCTGACAGCGCCGCACGCGCGGGCCGCTGCGTCCGCTGCGTTCACCATCGAGCCGCGCCTGCTGGGCCGGACGCTGAATGCCGCGCAGCGGGCCACGGTGCAGGAGGCGGCGGCGCGCGTGTCGGCGCTGATCGCCTCGCCGTTCGTGCCGGTGCGGCTGGACGCGCCCGCCGGGGACTGCGACCAGGGGCTGCCGCGCCTGCGGGAGACCGCGCGGCAGTTCGTGGTGTTCGTGATCGTGAAGAACCTGGAAGACGACCTGTACGCCACTGGCATGCCCTGCGACCTGCGGGACGGGTCGTTCCTGCCCATGTACGGCACCATCGAACTGAACAGTGACGGCCTGAATGACCTGCCGCGCGCGGATCTGCTGGACACCATGATTCACGAGTTCCTGCACACGCTGGGCGTGGGCACGCTGTGGGAAGCCGAGTACCGCGTGTCGGTCAGCGGCGACCCGGACGGCCGGACGTTCGTCAGGCGGGTCGGCAGGCAGCTGTACTACACCGGCCCGCGCGCCCTGGCCGCGTACCGCGCGCTGGGCGGCCGGGAGGTGGGCGTGCCGCTCGACCCGGACGCCGGGCACTGGGCCGGAGACGCGGTGTGCAGCGAGATCCTGTCCGGCAGCGCCGGGGAGTTCACGGGGCGGGTCAATCCGGTCAGTCCGCTGACGCTGGGCGCGCTGGAGGACCTGGGGTACCGCGTGAACCGCGCGGCGGGCGCGCCGTTCCGGTTGCCGACGGGCCGCAGCTGCGCCACGCAGGTCACGCCGAAACCCGGCGCGCCGCAGGCCCGGCCGCCTGCCGGGTTCAGCAGTTGCGCCGCGGCCCGCGCGGCCGGTGCGACCCTGCCGCTGCGGCGCGGCCAGCCGGGGTACCGGCCCGAGCTGGACGGCGACCGCGACGGTCTGGCCTGCGAGAACCGGCCCTGAAGGCCAGCTCTGCGCGGGGGCGTGCGGTCGTACGGACGGCCGTCTGCTTCGCTGGTAATCCGCCCCCATACCGCCCCTGCCAGCTCCACGTCCGGAGGGGCACTTGCCCTCCCACTCGCATCCGCTCGGGTTGAATGCCTTCGCAAGCCATTCAACCCGAGTCCGTATCACTCCAGCGGCTGGCCGTTCAGGGTGGCGCGGCCCTGGTCGAGGCGCAGGTCGAGGCTCAGCTGGTCGCCGCTGCGGGTCAGGTACCCGGCGCTGATCAGGGTGTCGGGATCGACCAGTCCGGCGAGCGGGCCGAGGGTGCCGAGCAGGTCGTTCAGGGCGGCCTGGGTGGCGCTGAGGTTCAGGCGCAGATCGGCCAGCGGGAGCAGCGTGTCGGGCTGGTCGGGCAGCCGCTGAAGGTCCGGGTCACTCAGGCGGGCCGCGCCGGGCAGGGAGAACTGGCCGGTCAGGGTGACGTTCCCGCCGGGCTGCGTGACGTTCAGGCGCTCCAGGCGGAGGACCGGGTTTTCTTTCAGCAGGGCCAGCAGGTCGGCGCGGGCCTGCGTCTGCTGCTCGGGGCTGAGGGCCGCGAGGGGGTCTGCGGGGTCGGGACTGCCCGGCGCGTCCGATTGACTGTCGTCCGGCTGACCGTCGTCCGGCTGGGCTTCGTTCAGCAGGGTTGCGAGGCGGGCGAGCGGTTCGCGCGCCAGGTGTCCGAGGCTCAGGTGCAGTTGCAGGTCGCGCAGGGCCGCGCCGTCCGGGCCGGGCAGGGTAAGCGTGCCGACGTCGTACTTCACGGCGCTGTTCAGGTAGCCGTCCTGCGCGGTGGTGTCGGCGCTGATGGTCAGGCCGGTCATGTTCATGGAGTCGGTGCCCGCATCGAGGCCCGCGCTGTCCAGGGTCAGGGTGACGCGGCCCAGCCCGATGGGGTCGTCGGGACCGTCACGGCGGTTCTCGCCGGTCAGGGTGACGCGGCCGACGGTGCCGCTGGTCGGTGTGCCGTCGCCGGGGTCGCGGACGGTCAGGCCGGGCCAGCTGAGGTTCAGGCGGGTGTCGTTGCCCTGCACGTCCACGGTGCCGTCCAGGGGCTGCCAGTTCACGGTGGTGCCCTGCTCGGTGACGGTGCCGCCCGGAACGTCCACGCGGCTGTGGGTGTCTCCGGCGAGTCCGATGGCGGTCACGATCCGGGGCTGGCGGGTGGGGAACGCGCGGGCGTACGCGGCCTGCGTCTGCGGGTCCCCGGGGCGGAAGGTGGTGGTGACGGTGGCCTGCCCGACGCCGCTGAAGGCGGGCAGCGGGCCGTGCTGGATGTCGTTCGTGACGAGCAGTTCCTGCGGGGCGCCGTCGGTGCCGGGCAGCCTGAGCCGCAGCACCTGCGTGCTGTGCGTGAAGCCGCGCGCGTACGACACCTGTTCGACCTGCGCGCCCGAGGCGGCGGCACTGGCGCGCAGCCGGTCAGTCAGGTCGGTGGTCAGCGTCTGGGCGCGGCTGGAGAACACGGCCGTCGCGCCGGCGTACGCGCCCACCAGCAGCAGGGCGCCGAGGGCGGCGGCGGCCAGCGGGCGGGCCGGACGGCGAATCGGGGTGGGGCTGTTCGGCGGGATCGGGTCGGTCATGGGGTCTCCTGCTGGGCCGGGGGTGTATGGAAACGGAATCCGTATGATCGGGTTCCGTTTATTTCGTTAACAGATCGGAACACCACCGATCTGTCAACTCCATGTCCGGAACCCGCTTCGACTCATACTCGCTCTGCTCGGATTGAACGGCTTTGTAAGCCATTCAATCGGAGTCCGTATGAGTGCCCTGGCAGGCTAGCGGGCGGGCCGGGCGGGCGTTGCCGCAGGTGCGCTTGACAGCCGGTCAGCTGTGTCGGGGTGTGCTGGACGGGTCCGGCGGGACGGTGTGGACTGCGTGAAGGGTGGGTCCGGGCACCTGTCTGGATAGTTGACTTGTTTTGTACGCCATAAAGGTTTACCTTTTTTGTCAATGATTGCTTCCGCCCCCACCCGACAGCCTGCCCGCACGGACCTCAGCGCCCTGAAGTTCAACCAGCTGGCCGTGGTCTTCGTGACGCTGCTGGCCGTGATCCTGACCCTCCCGGCCCTGACGCTGATCCTGGGCGCCGCCATGCTGCTGGGCGCTGTGCTCCCAGACGTCTCCCCCATGCGCGCCGCGTACCGCCTGCTGGGCCGCAGTCTGGGCCTGAGCCCCGAGATCGTCGAGGAGGACCCCCGCGCGCATCACTTCGCGCAGGGCGTGGGCGGCACCTTCCTGCTGGCCTCCGCCGCGTTCACCCTGGCTGGCCTGCCGGTCGTGGGGGCGCTGCTGGGCGTGGTCGTGATCGCGCTGGCCGTCCTGAACCTGACCGAGAAGATCTGCGTGGGCTGCATCATGTACTTCCAGTACCGTCGCCTGCGCTACGCGCTGCTGCGCCGCTGATCTCCCTTCACCCCGAACCCCTGCACGCCCCGCGCGACATACCGCGACATACCGCGCCATAAAAGGACCGACCATGAGTGACATCGAAGCCCTGAAGAAAGCCGTTCCGCCCTTCCAGATTTTCGACCTGATCCCCCAGTACGCCGAGCAGGGCTTCATCGACCCCGAACGGATCGACCTGCTCAAGTGGGCCGGGGTGTACCCGCAGCGCCCGCAGGAGGACGGCTTCCTGATGATGCGCGTCCGCGTGCCCGCCGCTGAGTTCAGCTCCGCGACGATGCGCGAGGTGGCGAACATCGCCGAGGAGTACGGCCGGGGCTTCCTGGACGTCACGGACCGTCAGGCGTTCCAGTTCCACTGGCTGACCATCCAGGACATCCCGCGCATCTTCGAGCGGCTGGAACCGCTGGGCCTGCACCCCAAGGGGGCCTGCGGCGACACCGTGCGCGCCGTGATCGCCAGCCCCCTGGCCGGCCTGGACGCCCGCGAGATCATCGACGTGCGCCCCCTGGCCCACGCCATGGAAGGCACCCTGACCGGCAACCCCGACTTCCAGGACCTGCCGCGCAAGTTCAAGATGAGCATCACGGCGGTGCCGGAACTGGAAGGTATCCACATGATCAACGACATCGGCTTCCTCGCGCACCGCGTGAACGGTGAGGTCGGCTTCGACGTGTGGGTAGGCGGCGGCCTGGGCGCCGTGGCGCACCTGTCCAGGCGGCTGGGCGTGTTCATCCGCCCCGAGGAGGTCGTGGAGGTCGGGCAGGCCATCACCGCCGCGTACCGCGACCACGGCTACCGCCAGAACCGCAAGAAGAGCCGCCTGAAGTTCCTGATCAAGGACCTGGGCGTCGAGAAGTTCCGCGAGATCGTCGAGAACGACTACCTGGGCCGCAAGCTCACGGACGGCCCCGCCGCGCCGACCGCACGCTTCGGCGGGAACGACGTGCTGGGCGTGAACCCGCAGGCGGACGGCCTGAACTACGTGGTCGTGGCGACCACTGTGGGCCGCATCGACCCCACCAAGGCCCGCGCGCTGGCCGATCTGGCCGACCGCTACGGCAAGGGCGTGCTGCGCACCACCGCGTTCCAGAACATGGTGATCCCCCACGTCGCCACCGAGGACGTTGAGGCCCTGAGTGCCGAACTGGCCGCCATCGAACTCGCGCCGAAGGCGACCATCCGGGGTACGACCATCGCCTGCACCGGCAACCAGTTCTGCCGCCTCGCGCTGACCGAGACCAAGGCCCGCACCGCCGATCTGGTCGATCACCTCGAACCGCTGACGCTGGCGATGGACGTGCCGTTCACGATCAACCTGACCGGGTGCAGCAACGCCTGCACGCGCTACCAGGTGGCCGACCTGGGCTTCATGGGTGCGAACAAGACCGACAAGGACGGCACCGTGCACGAGGTCTTCAACGTGCACCTGGCCGGAAGCATCGGGCAGGCGCAGCGGACCGGCACGAAACTGAAGGGCGCGGTGCCTGCCGAACGCCTGAACGAGTACGCGGCGGCCGTGCTGGCCGAGTTCCAGGCGAACAAGCAGCCGGGCGAGAGCTTCGTGGAGTACGCGGACCGCACCGGGCACGAGCACTTCGCGCCGGACGCCGTGCTGGGCGCGCGCGAGGCGGTCACCGCATGACCGCCGTGGCCGAGCAGGCCGTCGGGACGGGCCGCGTGGTGTGGCTGACCGGCCTCAGCGGCGCCGGAAAAAGCACCCTGGCGAGTGCCCTGCACGAGGAACTCCTGGCGCGTGGCGTGGCCGTGGAACTGCTGGACGGCGACGCGGTGCGCGAGAACCTCAGCAAGGGCCTGGGCTTCTCGAAGGCGGACCGGGACACGAACGTGCGCCGCATCGGCTTCGTGGCGGGCCTGCTCGCCAAGCACGGCGTGACGGTCCTGGTCAGCGCGATCAGCCCCTACGCCGACACCCGCCGCGAGGTGCTGTCCGGCCTTCCGAACGCGCTGGAGGTCTTCGTGGATGCCCCGCTGGACGTCGTGACGGCGCGGGACGTGAAGGGCCTGTACCTGAAGGCCATCGCCGGGGAGATCCCGCACTTCACCGGGGTCAGCGACCCCTACGAGGCCCCGGAGAATCCGGATCTGCACCTGCGCACCGACCGCATCAGCGTCGAGGACGGCGTGCGGCAACTGCTGGAGGCCCTGAAGGTATGACGATCCTCTCGCCCCGACCCGACTTCGCGCCGGACACTGATCCGCTGGACGTGATCCGCTGGACGCTTGAAACGCACGGTGACGTGCTGATGCCCAGCGCGTTCAACCTGAACGGCGTGGTGCTGCTCGATCTGGCCGTGAAGGCCGGGTACCGGGGCGAGGTGGTGTTCGTGGACACCGGGTACCACTTCCCCGAGACGCTGGCGACCCGTGACCGGCTGGCCGCCCGCTACCCGGAACTGACGTTCGTGACCCTGAACGACGGCGCGACCCCCGAGGACGGGCAGACCGACCCGGCGCTGTACGCCAGCGACCCGGACGCCTGCTGCGCGGTGCGGAAGGTCGCGCCCCTCCAGGCGTACCTGCGCCGGAAGGCCCCGTCGGCGCTGCTGAACGCCCGCAGCCGCGATCAGGCGAGCACCCGCGCGGACATTCCGTTCGTCGAGGACGGCGCGCGCGTGAAGGTGAACCCGCTGGCCCACTGGACGCGCGAGAGGCTGGAAACCTACGCGCGCGAGCAGGACCTGCCGGTGAACCCGCTGTACTGGGATGGCTTCCTGAGCGTCGGCTGCTGGACCTGCACGCGCGCCGTGCGTCCCGGCGAGGACGCCCGCGCGGGCCGCTGGGCCGGGAAGGGCAAGACCGAGTGCGGCCTGTGGGCCGGGGAGAACAGGCTGTGACGCGCCGCTGTTGACGCCCGAGCACCTGCACCGCCGCCTGAATCCTGAGCGGCTTTTCCTGCCCCGAATAGTTGAGTCTTTTCATCAAGAGGTCCGACCCATGACGATCCTGCTCCCCACCACCTCCACCCTCCCCAGCCCCCTCGGCGGCACCCTGGTCAACGGCGTGCGCCGCGCCGGACACGACTTCGACCCGGCGGAACTCGCCGCGCTGCCGCGCCTGAGCATCAGCGAGCGCACCCTGGCCGACCTGGAGATGCTCGCCACCGGCGCGTACTCCCCCCTGACCGGCTTCGTGGGGGAAGCGGACTACCTCTCGGTCATCGAGCGGCTGCGTCTCGCGGACGGCACGCCCTGGAGCATCCCGATCACGCTGCCCGTGGGCGCCGAGCACGCCGGGCTGCGCGGGCGCGTGGTCCTGAGCTTCGAGGGTCAGGACGTCGGCTGGGTGGACGTGCAGGAGGCCTTCGCGGCCCGCAAGGCCTGGGAGGCGCGCGAGGTGTACCGCACCGAGGACGAGACGCATCCCGGCGTGGCGGCGCTGTACGCGCAGGGTGACTTCAACCTGGCCGGGCCGGTCGCGCTGTTCGAGATTCCCCGTGGGCACTTCCCCCGCCACCACCGCACGCCGGCCGAGGTGCGCGAGGTGATCGAGGCGCGCGGCTGGCGCTCCACGGTGGCGTTCCAGACCCGCAACCCCATCCACCGCGCGCACGAGTACCTGCAGAAGGTCGCGCTGGAACTCGTGGACGGGCTGCTGCTGCACCCACTGGTCGGGACCACCAAGGGCGACGACGTGCCCGCCGCCACCCGCGTGCAGGCGTACGAGGTGCTGCTGGAGAAGTACTACCCGCAGGCCCGCACGCTGCTGAGCGTGTACCCGGCCGCCATGCGCTACGCCGGGCCGCGCGAGGCGATCCTGCACGCCCTGTCGCGGCGCAACTACGGCGTGACGCACTTCATCGTGGGCCGCGACCACGCGGGCGTCGGCAGCTACTACGGCACGTACGACGCGCAGGAGATCTTCAGCGCGTACTCGCCCGAGGAACTGGGCATCCAGATCCTGAAGTTCGAGCACACCTTCTACTGCAACTCCTGCGGGCAGCTGGTCAGCCCCCGCACCTGCCCGCACGACGGCTCGCATCACCTCGTGCTGAGCGGCACGAAAGTGCGCGAGAAGCTGCGCGCCGGGGAGAACCTGCCCGCCGAGTTCACCCGGCCCGAGGTGGCCGAGGTGCTCCGCGCCGCGTACGCCGACAAGGCCTGAACTGACCGGTCGGCACACGAACTGAAGGAAACCTGAAGGGACGGCGGGGGCTGTCACATGAGCTGACCCGCCGTCCCCATTGAAATACAGCATCCCACCCTGGAGGGCCCATGACCCGACTGATCAGACCGACCCTGCTGACGCTGACCCTGCTGACCACCGCCGCCGCCCAGGACGCCCAGACCGTGCGCCTGGGCTTCTTCCCCAACCTCACGCACGCGCCGGCCCTGGTGGGCCTGGAGCGCGGCACCTTCCAGAAGGCCCTCGGCAAGGTGAAGCTGGACGCCAGGGAGTTCGTCTCCGGCACCACCCTGACCGAGGCGTTCGCCGCCGGGCAGATCGACATCGCCTATGTGGGGCCGGGACCGGCCATCAACGCGGCCGGGCGCGGCATGCCTGTGCAGTTCCTCGCCGGGGCCAGCGAGGCGGGCGCGGTGCTCGTCGTGCGCAAGGACAGCGGCATCAAGTCCTACAGGGATCTGGGCGGGAAGATCGTCGCGGTGCCCAGCCTGGGGAACACGCAGGACATCAGCCTGCGCCACATCCTGAACGAGAACGGCCTGAAGCCCAGGGCGGACGGCGGGACCGTCACGATCACGCCCATCGCCCCGGCCGACGTGCTGGCCGCCTTCGCCGCCAAACGCGTGGACGCCACGCTGGTCCCGGAACCCTGGGGCGCGGCCCTGGAAGCGCAGGGGCACAAGGTCATCGGCAGTGAGAAGACCGTCTGGCGCGACGGGAAGTACCCCACGACCGTCGTGATCGTGAACGCGAAGTTCGCGCAGGCCAACCCGCAGATCGTCGCCGCGTTCCTGAAGGCTCACACCGAGGCCGTGGCGTTCATCAACCGCTCCCCGGCAGCGGCTCAGACCGCCGTGAACAACCAGTTGCTGAAAGCGACGGGCACGAAACTCGACCCGCGCGTGCTGCAACGGGCCTTCGCGCGGACGCGCTTCACGACCAACCTCGACCTGGCTGCGCTGACCGAGTACGCGAAGCTGAACGTGGAAGCCGGGTACGCCCGCAGCGCGCCGGACCTCGCGCCGTTCATCCGCAAGTGATCCCGTGGAGGACCTGACGTGACGACCCTCTCCCCTGACATTCAACCCACCCGCGCCGCGCGGGGCCAGAGCCGCTGGCAGACCCTGGTCACGCAGCTCGTGGGCCTGATCGTCATCCTGGGCGCGTGGTGGCTGGTCACCGACGTACTCAAACTGTACCCGCCGTACGTGTTCCCCGGCCCGAAAGCCGTGTGGACCGAGATCAGCTACGGCCTGTGGGGCACCGGCCCGCAGGACGGCAAGCTGCTGTCCGCCATCGGCGGAAGCCTGCGCCGCGTCCTGACCGGGTACGTGATCGCCGTGCTGCTGGGCGTCGTCGTGGGCCTGCTGATGGGCGCGTGGCGACCCCTGCGGACCACGCTGGGCGCGTACCTGACCGGCATCCAGAGCGTGCCCAGCATCGCGTTCGTGCCGTTCGCGATCCTGTTCCTGGGCCTGAACGAACGCGCCGTGCTGTTCGTCGTCATCCTGGAAGGCTTCATTCCGGTGGCGCTGGCGGTGTCCGGCGCGCTGCTGAACGTCCCCCCGGCGCTGCGCGTGGCGGGCCGCACGCTGGGCGCGGGCTCGCTGGGCCTGATGCTGCGGGTGCTGCTGCCCGCCAGCGTGCCCAGCATCCTGACCGGGCTGCGCACCGCCTGGAGTTTCTCCTGGCGCGCCCTGGTCGGCGGGGAACTCCTGATCGCCGGAGCGGCCAGCCTGGGTGAACAGCTGGAGATCGGGCGGAACACCGCGAACGTGGCGCTGGTCCTGGCGACGATCATCATCATCGGCGTGATCGGCGGGCTGTTCGACTCGCTGCTGCGCGCCGCCGAGGGCCGCGTCCGCCGTGACTACGGCCTGGAGGTGCCACAATGACCACCACCATGACCCGCGCCGCCCCCGCCCCCCTGGCCGCCGGGCGTGGCGGCGCACCCCTGAACCTGGACGGCGTGACCTACCGCTACCAGGGCCGCCGGGGTCAGCAGGCGGCAGGCGTCGGCCCCCTGAAGCTAGAGGTGCCGGGCGGGGAGTTCCTGTGCGTCGTCGGCCCGTCCGGCAGCGGCAAGAGCACCCTGCTGAGCCTCCTGGCCGGGTTCCTGAAACCCCAGAGCGGACAGATCAGACTGGGCGGCGAGGTCGTGCGCGGCCCGCACCCCCGCCTGACCCTGGTGCAGCAGGAGGCCGCGCTGTTCCCCTGGCTGACCGTCGCCGGGAACGTCGCCTTCGGCCTGCGCGGCGTGCCCCGCGCCGAACGCGACGCCCGCGTGCAGGACGCGCTGCGGCAGGTGGGCCTCGCGGAGTACGGCGCGCGCCGCCCGCACGAACTGAGCGGCGGTCAGCGGCAACGGGTCGCCCTGGCCCGCGCCCTGGCGATCCAGCCGGGCCTGCTGCTGCTCGACGAGCCGTTCAGCGCCCTGGATCACGCAACCCGCACCGCCCTGGCCGACGAACTGCTGGCCCTGTGGTGGCAGCACAGGGTGACGGTCGTGTTCGTCACGCACCAGCTGGAGGAAGCCCTGCACCTGGGTCAGCGGGTCGTGGCGCTGCGGGCCGGTCAGGTGGTCCTGGACGCCCCCGCCAAGAGCGTCAGCCTGGACGACCTGCGCCGCACCCTGGAAGACGAGGGGCCGTAAAGCAGTACAGAGGAGCGAGTGGGGAGTGGGAACAGGCTGACCGGCGGTTCCCACTCCCCGTTTCCTGCGGCGCTGTTCATCAATGGTGCGGACACTGTTCAAGCGCCAGAGGGGAAAAGCATGCAAAACGTCTTCTGTCATGCCATGCCTGCTCACCCCCCTCCCAGCCTCCCCCCTCAAGGGAGAGGGGTCAACACTGGTTGCTTCTCGCTGGTCTGCGCGGAAGTGATGAACCTGTCCGCACTAGAGCATTTGTCATAATAAGGCTATGAAACGAGTCGGCGCACGCGGATACGGGCTAGACCTGA
>NZ_BMQM01000049.1 GCF_014648115.1 Deinococcus seoulensis | reverse complement strand
AGCACTCAAGAACGGCTGGCACGTCAGTTTTCACTTCATCTCATAAAATCTGTCAGGCGGTCAGATAGGAGACCTCTTCTTTGCCCCTCTTGCAATGTGTCCGCACCATTGATGACACGGAATCCGATTAATTAAGTACGTTGAAGCTACCATTGCGAGATTCCGGGAAAGCGCCGGAATCTCTCCATTCCCGCTTCAACGTACTTCTTCTGCTACGCGCTCCGCGCGGTTTATCTAAAAGATAAACGCAGTGTACTTAGCTGACAAAGGCCACCAGTAGAAGAGCGTGTGACGAGTGACCAGATCAGGTTGAGCTTCCAACCAGACGCAGCGTTCCGAAAGGGCTGCCTCCACCTCCTGGATGCTCTATTCGCAATCGGTACATCCGTCAACTCCCAGAGCCGTTCCGCTGGCTGCAATTCCGGCGAATACGGCGGCAACGTCACGGTCTGAATGCCCTCAGGATGCCCGTCGGCCGATGCAACCAGGCGGGGCGTCTCGGTCAGGACTTTGAGTTGAACGCTTCCTTTGCGGCCTCATCGCCGCCAACGTGCCGGGGTCGAGGCCGTTGAGGAGTGAAGCCAGCCGCCCGCAGGAATTCATAGGTGCGCCCGAGATGGACGGACATTCCGTACTGCTGCTGAAGCCAGTCTTGAACGTCTTTACCGGACCAGACGATGCCCTGCTCGAAGTCGGCGTGCAGTCGGGCGGCCAGGGTCTGTTGTTGCTCGGCGGTCAGGAGGCGGGGGGCGCCCTGATTGGCGTGGCGCGCGTCACGGAGGCCAGCGAGCCCCTGTTCGCGGTAGCGCTTGACCAGTCCGTAGACGGTGACCCGGTTGTACCGGGTCACCTGAAGGATCTCTGGTACGGGGCGTCCTTCTGCGAGGAGTGCGAAGAGTTGGGCTCTGCGTCGTTCGACGGCACAGGTACTGGCCCGGTAGAGATGCCAGAAGGTGTCAGCGTCATGCGCGAGAGGAGCGGTCAAAGGTGTCTGTTTGATGCAACAATGATAGCCCATTTAATCGGAGTCCGTATTACACGGGATGACTCCGGATTGCCAACTCCACGTCCGGAACTCGTCCTGCTCCTACTCGCATCCGCTCGGACCCAATGGTCTTTGCAGCCCATTCAATCGGAGTCCGGATCAGCCCCGGCGGGCGCGGTCCAGCGCGGTGCTCAGGCCCCGGCGGGTCACCTCGGTGGTCGCCCCGAACGCCAGGTGCGACCCGGCCTCCCACAGCACCGCCGCCAGCGGCAACTGCCACGGCCACGCCTGGAAGCCGGTGGCAGGGACGGCCGTGGCGTGCGTCAGTCCGTACATGACCGCCCCGGCCGGAACGCCCAGACCGCGCGCCGCGCGTCCGTCGCGCGCGGCCAGTACGCCGTAAGCGGCGCCCAGGGCCGCGCCCATCGCGTAGTGCACGACCTGCTGCGCGGCCAGTTTCTGCTTCTTGGTGATGTCGTGATCGGTGGCGTCGGCGGCCGCCTGGATCATCTCGGCAGGCGGCATGTGATCCTGACGGCCGATCGGGTCGGCGCCCGTCATCTTCTTCTGCGCGGGCGTGGGTGGAAAGTACGCCTCGGTCAGCTTCTGCAGGGGCGGCTCGGCCTGCGCCTTCACCCACGCACCGGCCAGCCCGGCGACCGCGCCGATCAGCGCAGCCTCAAGAGTCGAGTGGGAACGGATCGCAGAACGCTTCATTCCACAAGCATAGAAGCGGCGCGCCGGGCGGGCGGAACGTGTAAAGGGGCGCTCAACGCCCCACCGCCCCGCATGAAGACCGGCTGAGACAGCCTCTGCAAAAGCACGCAACAGGCTGAAGGCCAACCCCACCGGGCACCGGTCGGGAAACGGGAAAGGTCCGCTTCACACGTCAAGCAGCGCGGCCACGACCTCAGCGGGTTGTTCGAGGGGCAGCAGGTGGCCGCTGCCGCGCACCTCGTGAGCCTGCGCGCCGGGCAGGCGGCCCAGCACTTCGCGGCGAATGGTGTCGGCGGCGATGGCAGGGTCATCAGCGGAGTACAGGACGGTCACGGGCGCGCGCAGTCCGACCAGCCGGGCGGTGATGTCCTCGCGGCTGCCGTGGTCCGTCCAGGCGGTCCAGGCGGCGGGGCTGGCGCATAGGCCATCGTGGACGAGTTGCCTGAAGTCCGTTTCCGACAGGGGTTGGCGGGTGATGGTGCGGTACTGGCGGGTCAGGGCGGCGCGGTCGCCGTGTGCGGCGCGCAGGGCGGCGCGGTCTTCGTCGCTCATGGGTTCCGGTGTGGGCGGGGACGGGGCGATCAGCACGAGTCGCCGCACGAGGTCCGGGCGCGTGGCGGCCACCCACATGGCGACCTTGCCGCCCATGGAGTGCCCGGCCAGCGTGACAGGCCCACGCGCCGCGTGCAGGGAGCGCAGCAGCGGCAGCAGGGCCTCGCCCATGTCGGCGGTGCCCTGGTCGGCCCGCCCGGCGCTGGCCTGCGTGCCGAAGCCCATCAGGTCCGGGGCGTGCGCGCCGCTCAGGGATTCGCGCACGGTCCGCCAGAGGTGGCCGGACGTGCCGAATCCGTGCAGCAGGACCGTGTTACCGTTCGCGTGGGGCGGCGGCGCGTCAGTCACGCGCGTCCGGTGTGCGGGCGGGCAGCGGTCCACGGAAGGCGTCGGTGCCGGGCACGGGGTCCAGCGTGACGGGCTGCCCGGTGCGGGCGCTGCGGTAGATGGCGTCCATCAGGCGCTGGTCCTGCAGGCCTTCCTCGCCGGGCGTGAACGGCTCGCGGCCCTCCTGAATGCAGGCCGAGAAGTGATCGATTTCCAGCGCGAACTGATCGGTTTCCTTCAGGCGGTGCTCGGTGATGGCCTCTGGCGTGTGCACGCGCAGGTTCAGGTTGGTGTAGTCGAAGGCCGGGTCGAGTTGCAGGCGGCCCTCGCTGCCGTACACGTCGAGGGTCCGGGTGTGCGCCGCGCCGTACGAGCAGGAGCACTGCGCGGTCACGCCGCCGGGGAAGGTCATGACCCAGGTGACGCTCTCCTCGACCTCGCCGAAGCGGGGGTCGCCGGGCGTGCTGTGCGTCTGCGCCCACAGTGAGGTGGGTTCGGTGCCCAGCAGGAAGCGGATGGTGTTCAGGCAGTACAGGCCCACGTCCAGCAGGCTGCCGCCGCCCGCCAGTTCACGCTTGAGGCGCCACCCGCCAGCGGGTTCGACCTGCACGTTCACCGAGTGAATCAGTTTCACGCTGCCCAGGTCGCCGCCCTGCACGAGGTCACGGGCGCGCCAGTGCAGCGGCGTGTACTGGCAGCGGTACGCGGTCATGAGTTTCACGCCCGCGTCCCGGCAGGCGGCGACCATCGCCCCTGCGTCCTCGACGCTGCCCGCCAGGGGTTTCTCGCACAGCACGTGCTTGCCGATCCGCGCGGCGCGTTCGGTGTACTCGCGGTGCAGGCTGTTGGGCAGCACGATGTACACGGCCTGCACGTCCGGGCGGGACTGGAGTTCCTCGAAGGTGTCGTACGAGTAGGCGTCCGCCTCGGTCAGCCCGTAGGCGCGGGCGGCGCGCAGGGCCTTGTCGTGATCGTCACTGACGACCGCCGCCAGCCGCGAGCGTTTCCCGACCGCCCAGGCGGGCAGCAGTTCTTCCAGGGTCAGTTCACCCAGGCCGATGACGGCGTACCCGACCTGCCGGGCGGCGGGTTGCGGGACGCTCTGAGTCTCGGCGGGGGCGGAGTCGTTGGTGGGTGTCTGGTCGGTCATGCGGTCACCTGCTGGGGTCGGAGGTCGGAGAGGAGGGCGTCGGCGGTCCGCAGGCTCAGGGCCATCTGGGTCAGGGCGGGGTTCACGGCCAGGGCGCTGGGGAAGGTGGAGTTGTCGCAGATCCACAGGCCCGGCGTGTCGTGCGCGCGGCCCCAGGGGTCCACGACGCTGCCGCGCGGGTCGTGTCCCATGCGGGCCGTGCCGAGGGTGTGCGCGGCGCGCGGCAGCGCCCACACGTCCCGCGCCCCGGCGCGCGCCCACAGGTCCCGCATGAGCGTCTCGGCGTGCGCGGCCATGCGGCGTTCGTTCTCGCCGAACGTGAAGTGTACGCGCGGTTTCGGCAGGCCCCGCGCGTCGGGTTCGGCCGAGAGTTCCAGGTAGTTGTGCCCGTACGGCAGGCAGTCGCCCAGCACATTGATGCCCGCCACGTGCCGGTACTGCCGCAGGTGCTCGGTCAGCGCCGCGCCCCAGGTGCCGGTGCCGCGCGCGAACTGCGTGGCGTACGTGACGGGCATCACGCCCAGCGACTGCAACAGGTACCCGCCGATCACGCCGGGAATGCGGTGGGTGTCCTCGCTGATCAGGCCGCCGGGAATGCCCCGGTACGGGCGCAGGTCCTCGTCGACCAGTCCCCACACCTGCACGCCCACGTGCGCCATGAAGTTGCGGCCCACCTGCCCGGACGAGTTGGCGAGGCCCTGCATCAGCAGCAGGCGGGGCGTCTCGACCGCGCCCGCCGCGAGGACGACCGTGCCCGCGTGCAGGGTCTCCTCGCGGCCGCCACGCACGAAACGCGCGCCGGTCACGCGGCCACCCTCGGTCAGGAGGGCCACGACCTGCGCGCCGTCCACGATCACGGCCCCGCGCGCCTCGGCCAGCGCCAGGAACGTCACGTCCAGGCTGGCCTTCGCGCCGGTCGAGCAGCCCGCCTGACAGAATCCCCGGTTGGAGCACGCGGGCCGCAGGCCGAAGCCTTCCTGCTCCTGCGGGCGGCTCAGCGCCGCGTTCGCGGCGGGACTCGTGCGGATGCCGACCTCGGCGCAGGCGCGCTCCATCAGGAGGCCCGCGCCGTTCACGGGCAGCGGCGGGTGCGGGTACGGGCCGCTGCGCTCGCCGCCCCAGGGGTACTCGGCGGGGCCGGACACGCCGATGAACGTCTCGACCTCGTCGTAGTACGGCGCGAGGTCCGCGTACGTCAGCGGCCAGTCCACGCCCTGCCCGGTGTCCGAGTGCAGCGTGAAGTCGTCCGGGTGCGCGCGGGGCGTGTACGCCGTGTAGTGCAGGGTGCTGCCGCCCACGCCCCGCCCGGAGTTGTTGCGCCCGAATCCCACCGGGTCGCCGCCCGCCGAGAGGCGCTCGTCCATCCAGAACAGGCCCGCCTGCGCGACCTCGTCCGTGGCGATCCCGGACGGCGGGTGGCGCACGCCGGCCTCCAGCGCCGCGACCCGCAGGCCCGCCGAGGCCAGCCGCGCCAGCAGCGGCGCGCCGCCCGCGCCGGTCCCGATGACCAGCACGTCCAGGTCGCGCAGGTCGGGCAGCGCGGCGTTCACGGGGCCGGTGCGTTCAGGGGCCATACGTCACCTCGCGTTCCTCGAAGGCGTCCGGCGCGACCTGCCAGCCCGGCACGTCCATGAACCCCGCGTACCCGAAGCGGTAGGCGGTCAGCGGGTGCGCCATGAACCCCTCGGTCAGTTCGGCCAGCAGGTCCTCGAACGCGTGCGGGTGCGCGCCCTGCGCGGCCCTCAGCGCGTCGTCCTGCGCGCAGTCGTCCAGCGCCGCGAAGTCCGCAGGCAGCGAGGCCAGCAGCGCCCGGTACGCCTCGCCGTCCGGCGGCGCCGCCGCGTACCGCCACCCGTCCGTGCGGCCCGCGTGCAGGCGGTCGTCCACCAGTCCGGTCAGGTCCAGTTCGTCCGGGTCGTGCGGGACCAGTCTCACGGCCGCCGCGCGCAGCACGCGAAAATCGGCCTCCGTGAAGTACCGGCGTTCGTAGCGGGCGTCCAGCCGCGCCAGCAGCGCCTCGCGGGTGGGGGCACTCACGTGCGGGCCGTTCAGGGCCGCCAGGATCGCGGCGCGCTCGGCGGACGTCACCGGGACACCGCCAGTCGGCAGGAGCAGAACTGTTCGTTGGTCACGCCCCCTAGCGTAGGCAGACCCGCCGCTCAGGCCCCGCAAGCGACCTTACGAACCGGACGAACCGGCACACCCGCACGCAGCGACCCCGCGACCG
This sequence comes from Deinococcus seoulensis, assembly GCF_014648115.1. Taxonomy (NCBI): domain Bacteria; kingdom Thermotogati; phylum Deinococcota; class Deinococci; order Deinococcales; family Deinococcaceae; genus Deinococcus; species Deinococcus seoulensis. The sequence goes on along the minus strand of NZ_BMQM01000049.1, from coordinate 16,224 downwards.
CACCCACGCCAGGAATGGGCGTCCCAGCGCGGTCCGGTCGGCAGCACGGCACCCGGCAGATGAAGGCCGCATCACCGAACAGGCAACGAACCGTGAAGACCGGCCGCGCCCCCGGACCCGCTCATGCGAACTCCGATTGAATGGGAGGGGAACGCCCCTCCGGACGTGGAGCCGGCAAGAACGGCAGTCCGTATCAGCGCCCGGTTCCGTCACCACCGGCCCGCAGGAACGGCGTGGCGGGCAGTTCCCCGGCGTCGGTGAGGTTCGGTTCGGCGCCCACCTGCCAGGCGTGGCGGACCTGCGTGGGGGCCGGTACGTCCGGGCTGTGCAGGTGCGCCCGCACGCCGCGCAGTCGGACGACGGCCGGGGCGAACTGCCCGTCGGGTCCGGCGAGCGCGAAGCCGCGCGGGGCGCCGCCGTCCAGGGTGCGCAGCGCCGAGTCCATGTGCGTGCGGAAGGTCAGCGTGGCGCGGCCCGGTCCGAAGGTCACGGCGCGCAGGTCGGGGCCGCTGCCGGGCACGTCGGCCCGGCCGTACGTGCGGTGCAGGGCCAGGCTGGCGAGGCGCCGTCCGACCTCGGCCTTGCGCAGGGGGTGGATGTCGTTCAGGTCGCCCAGGTCGGCGGTGCAGGCCAGTCCGCTGTGGGGGCCGCGCGTGGCGGTCTGCTGCGCGGCCCACAGGGCGAGCAGGTCGTCGTCTGACGCGTAGCGGTACGGGGCGAGCTGCGCGGCGTACACGGGCAGGTGCGGCTGACCGCTGGCGCGGCGCAGCGCCGCCATGAGGGCCTGCAGGCGCGCCGCGTACGGCCCGGCGTCCCCGACGTCGGATTCCCCCTGGTACCACAGGGCGCCGCGCAGGGGCAGCGGGGTGAGCGGCGCGATCATGGCGTTCCAGGCGGTGCCGGGCTTCAGGGTGTTCCACGCCTGATACGGCGTGAACGGGTGCGGGCCACTGCGGGCGGCGTGGTCGGCGGCGCGGATCTCGGCGGCGTCCGCGTCCAGGGCCGGGTGGCCGCGCTGCGCCCACAGCGGAATGAACGGCGCGATCCGGCTGCCCCCGTATGCCGCCTGGATCAGGCCGACCGGCACGCCGAGGTCCGCCACGAGCCGCGCGCCGAAGTGAAGCGCGACGGCCGAGAAGCCGCCCCACCCGCCGCGCCGCGCGGTGCGGGGCGTGCAGACCGTCCAGCGCGGCTGCCCGGCGGCCGGTGGAAAGTGCGCCTGCGGGGTCGGCGCGGAACTCTTGTGGATCAGCAGCAGGCGCAGCAGTGGCTGGTCCGCCAGCGCCAGGGTGCGCTCCGGGTGGTCGGCCATGGTGACGCCGAGTTCCATGTTCGACTGCCCGGCGCACAGCCACACGTCCCCGACGAGCACGTCCCGGCACTGCGCCCGCTGCGTGGCGGTGCGGGCGGTGAGCGGGCGGCCGTGCGCGCTGGCGTCCAGTGGCGCGAGCGTCACCGTCCAGCGTCCCTGTCCGGTCACGCGGGCCGCGATCTCCTGACCGGCGAAGGTGACGTGCACCTCCTCGCCGGGCGGGCCGGAGCCCTGCACCGGGACGGGCACGCCCCGCTGGAGGACCATGTGGGACGTGAAGGCGTCCCCGAAGCGCAGGGTCGGGCCGGTCACCGGGGGTCCACCCGCAGCGCGAGGTCCCGCGTGAAGGTGGGCGTGGGCAGCGTGAGGGTGCCGCCGCTGACGGTGACGGGCTGCGCGGCGAGCCACGCGCCGGTCTGCGGGTCGAACCAGCGCGCCGAGTACGGCCCGTCGCGCAGGCCACGGATCGTCAGGGTGGTCTGCCGGTCGGGAAAGGTGGGCGGGGCGCCCTCGCGGTACGTGCCGTCCAGCAGCGCCTCGGTCTGCGCGCGGCCCACGCCGCTGGCGGAGTAGCGGTCACTGACGAGCCACGCCATGGCCTGCGTGCCGGACCGCAGGACGCGGGCGGTGACGTCCAGGCCGCTGCTCTGCGCGGTCACGGGCCGCAGCGATGCCAGCGGCGCGCCTTTCAGGAACGCCGCGAGGGGCGCGTACTCGACCCAGAGGTGCTGCGGGTCGATCAGCGAGTCCCACCACCAGTACGCGCCGGGCCCCGCGAAGCCGTAGAAGAGGGGCGCCCACAGGCCCACGTGGAAATGGATGCGTTCCAGCACCGGGTCGCCGTCCCCGGCGGCGGCGTACCCGAGTTCGGCCAGCAGCGCGGGCTTGTCCGGCGCGGACTCCTGGAACTGCCGGGCGAGGGACAGCAGTTCGAGCGGCAGGTCCCGCGTGGTGTACAGGTGCGCCTGCGCGAAGTCCACGCTCGCGTCCCGCCACAGTCGCGACTCGCCGCCGCCGCTGAAGCTGGAACTGATCGGGTGCCCGTACGGGTCAAAGCGGCGCAGCTCGGCGCTCATCCCGGTCATCCAGGGGCGCAGGTCGCCTTCGCTGATCGGGGTGAAGTTCACCTCGTTCCACCATTCCCACGCGAACAGGCTGGTATACGCCGCGTAGCGCGCCGCGAGGTACCGCACGCGCGCCCGGAACAGCGTGCGGGCCCGCTCGTCGGTCACGAACGCGCCGGGCGTGGCGAGCGGGCCGCCGTTCGCGGCGTTGAACGGGTTGTCGCGCCACTCGGCGTTGGTGGTCTCGCTGAACGCCCCGTGGTTGATCAGGCACAGCTGCACGCGGATGCCGCGCGCCTGCGCGAGCCGCAGCACCTCGTCGAGCAGCCACGCCTGCCGCTGCCGGGCCGCGTAGTCGCCCAGGCCGGTGTCGCGCCACTCGATCCCGAACGCCCAGGACGCCATCCAGATGCGGGCGTAGGTGCCGCCGCTCGCGGCGAGCCGGTCGAACCAGCGTTCGTAGTCGGCCAGGACGTCCCCGGTACTCCAGGCGACGTTCGGGCCGATGGGCACGAAGGGGCGGCCCCCGTGGTCCTCGAAGGTGCGCGGGTGCGTGGCGGAGGTGCGGATGAAGCCGGGCGCGTCACTCGCGGTGACCTGCACCCGCTGCGGCTCGCCCTGCGCCGCGCCGCTGCGGACCCGCAGGGTGTACGTGCCGACCTCCTCGGGCGTGAAGCGCGCGTGCCAGCCGCCCTCGTCGGCCGAGGTTGCGTCCGGGGTGGGGGTGCCGTCCGGGGCGTAGTCGACCATCCAGAAGGCGGGCACGCTCAGGGTCCGCCCGGCGGGCGTGGTGACCTCCAGCGTCAGGTCCGCCTGGGCCGGGTCGTAGGGGTTCACGGCGCGGCCGTCGGTCGTGACGCGCAGGTCGAGCATCCCGAACTGCCCGGCGCTGGCGGGCACGCCGCTCAGGGCCACGGTCGTGAACGCCTGCGCCTGGACGTGCGGGGGGAGCGTCGGCGGCACGCTGCCCTGCGCGGAGGTGGGCGCGCTGCCCAGAGCCACGAGCAGCGCGGCGGTCAGCAGCCGGGCCGGGGTCGGGGGAACGCGGCGCATCAGCCTTTCGTCGCGCCGCTGGAGAGGCCCTGCACGAACTGCCGCTGGAACAGCAGGAACACGATCACCATCGGCAGGGACACCAGGAACGACGCGGCCATCATGGGACCGGCGCCGCGCGGGTCGTACGTGAGGTTCCCGGCGAGTTTCCCGAGTGCCAGCGGCAGCGTCTGGTGCGCGTCGTCGTTGATGACCAGCAGCGGCCACAGGTAGTTGTTCCACTCGCCCAGCATCACGGGAATGGCGATGGCGGCCAGCGCGGGACGCAGCATGGGCAGCACGACGCTCCACCAGATGCGCAGCTCTCCGGCGCCGTCGATCCGCGCGGCGTCCACGAGATCATCTGGAATACCGAGGATCGCCTGCCGGAAGAAGAACACCGCGAACGCCTTGGCGAGCCCCGGCAGGATCAGCGCCTGGTACGAGTTGATCCACCCGAGGTCCCGGACGGTCAGGAAGTTCGGGATGATCGTGACCTCCCAGGGAATCATCATGCTGCCCAGCAGCAGCGCGAACAGCACGCCCGAGCCGGGGAAGGGCCGCTTGACGAGCACGTACGCGACGAGCGACGCGAGCAGCAGGCTGCCCACGACCGTGACGAGCGTGATGAGCACGCTGTTGAGGTAGAACTGCCCGAAGCCGGAGTTCGCGAAGATCTGGAAGATCCCCAGGAATTCCGCGCTGTCCTTCGGCGCGCCGGGCGCGGCGCCGGGGTTGTAGAAGTTGTCCAGCGTGAAGGTGTGCACCCACCACGTGGGCGGGTTGCGCACGATCTCGGGGATGGTCTTGAAGGCGTTCGTGGCCATCCAGTAGTACGGGATCATGACGCTGACGGCCAGCAGGTAGAACGGCAGGCGCAGCAGGGTGCTCAGCAGGGGGTGTTGGCGTTCACCGACCATGGGGTCTCCTTTGGGGGGTGGCGTTCAGTCGATGTCGTTGATGCGGCCGAGTTTCAGGTTCAGCAGGGTCAGGGCGAACAGCATCAGGAACAGGATCCAGGCGAGGGCCGAGGCCATGCCCATCTGCAGGTGCCGGAAGCCCAGGTCGTACAGGTACACGACGAGCGACAGGCCGCTGTCGAGGATGCCGCCCACGTTGGAGGTGTCGCTGAACAGGAAGTAGAACGAGAAGAACTCCTGGAACGCGCCGATCATGCTGGTGACCAGCACGAACAGCAGGGTTGGGCGCAGCAGCGGCAGCGTGATCCGCCAGAAGCGCTGCGTGGGGTTGGCGCCGTCGATGGCGGCCGCCTCGTAGATGTCGCCGGGAATGGAGCGCAGGCCCGCGACGAACAGGATCATGTTGTAGCCCATCAGGCCCCAGACGCCCAGCGCGATCAGGATCGGCACCGCGTACATGGGGGAGCCCAGGAAGCGCACGGGGTCGAGGCTCAGCCACTGCCGCAGGGTGTTGATCAGGCCGAAGTCCTCACTGCTGAACAGCCACTTGAACACGCTGATCAGGCCCACGCCGCCCGCCACGGACGGCAGGAAGAAGCAGGCGCGCATGATCTGATCGCTCAGGCGCTGCCCGCCGAACACCAGGGCGAGCAGCAGGCCCAGCGCGGTGCTCAGCAGCGACGTGCCGACCATGTACGTGGCCGTGTTCGTCAGCGCCTTGACGAAGCGCGGGTCGGCCAGCAGGGTGCTGTAGTTGGCGGTGCCGATCAGGGTGGGGGTGCTGATGGCGTCGTAGTCGGTGAAGCTGAGGTACAGCGAGCGCAGGACCGGCCAGATGCCGAACAGCGCGAACAGGATCAGGAAGGGCAGGGTGAGGCCCAGGGCCGGGGCGTGCTGCGTGAGAAAGCGCCGCGCCGGGTGGGCGCGGCGGTACGGAGCGGGCGGCGCGGCGTTCTGGACTCTGGCGGGCGCGTGATTGGTCATGGGAACCCCGGTGCGGGTGCGGGCGCCGTGACACTCACGGCGCCCTGGCCGCGGCTTACTTGCCGTACTTGCTGAGGTTGGCGTTCATGGTCTTCGCGGCGTCGTCGAGGGCGGCTTTGGGACTGGCGCCGTTGAAGACGACCTGCTGCACGGCTTTCTGCACGGCGTCGCCGCTCTGCTCCCAGCCGGGGCAGTTGGGCGGGCCGTCGGAGTCGCTCAGCTGGCGCATCAGGATGGCTTTCTGGTCGGCGGGGAGGTTCACCTGCGTGACGAGGTCCTGCCGTCCGGCGGGCAGCCAGAGCGTGCCGAGTTCGTTGGCGCCCTTGATCATGGCGACGGTGGTGCGGGTGGAGTACAGCTGCTTGATGAAGTCGGCGGCGAGGTCGGGGACCCTGGTGTAGCTCATGATGCCGATCAGGCTGCCGCCCTCGAAGGCGGTGCTCTTCCCGGAGGGGCCTTTGGGGAGCATGGTGATGCCCCACTTGCCGGCCAGTTTGGGGCGGCCGGTGCGGATGCTCTGCATGGACCAGTTGCCGGTCATGCCCAGGGCGTAGTCGCCGTTCTCGAGGCCCTGTTCCATGTCGGGCCAGCCGTCGGTGGGGCCCTTGTACTTGGTGTACAGCTGCGCGTAGTAGGTCAGGGCGGTGACGCCGGCGGCGCTGTTGATGGTCGCCTGGGTGCACTTCGCGTCGTACAGGTTCCCGCCGGCCTGTTTGAGGTATGGGAAGAAGCCGACCCAGCCGGCGTTGCCCCACTGCTGCACGAGGCCCTTGTTGCCGCTGGCGCGGAGTTTGTCGAGGGTGGCGGTCAGTTCGGCCCAGGTGCGGGGCGGGGTCTTGACGAGGTCCTTGCGGTAGTACATGAGCTGCACGGTCAGGTCGTAGGGCAGGGCGTAGACGTTGCCGTCCACGGAGGTGATGGAGTCGAGGATGCCCTTGTTGGCGGTCTTGCGGACCGAGCTGACGAGCGCCGGGTATTTCTCCTGCAGGTTGAGCAGGCCGCCTTTCTTGCCGATCTCGATGCCGTAGGAGAGGTAGCCCGTGATGATGTCGGGGCCGCTGCGGCTGGCGAGCGCGGCGAGGTACTTGGTGAAGGCCTGGTCGCCGGGCACGGCGCGGACCTCGAAGGTGACGTTCGGGTGGTCTTTCTTGTACAGGTCGACGGCGGGTTGCAGGATCTTGGGGGTGGTTTCGTCCCCGACGACCCAGATGGTGAGTTTTTCGGCGCTGGCGGGGGTGGCGGCGAGCAGGGCGCTCAGGGTCAGGGCAGCAAACGGTGTGCGCATACGTCCTCCTGGGGTCGGTGGGAAGCGGCGAGGTCGGCGGGCCCCGGTGGGGTCCGACAGGTGGTTCCAGAGAACCAAATGTGTTTACTAAACGTTTGGAGTGTACCTGTGCCGCCTGGGGGTGTCAACCGCCGGTCAGCTGCGGCGCCGCCACACGCCCCCAGTTCAGCGCGCCCCAGGTTCAGCGCGCCGCGCGGGAACTGCCGCGGATCACCAGCCGCACCGGCACGACCACCTGCGCGCGCTCGCTGGGCCGCGGGTGCAGCAGCAACCGGACGCCCTCGCGCCCCAGCCCTTCCTTGTCCACGGCGACGGTCGTCAGGCCCGGCTGGCTGTAACTGGCGGCCGTGATGTCGTCGAAGCCCACCACCGCGACGTCCTCCGGCACCCGCAGGCCGCGCCGCGCGCACTCCTGGATGACGGCCAGCGCCGCGCGGTCGTTGTACGCGAACACGGCGTCCGGACGCGGCGACAGCGACAGCAGCGCCGCCGCCGCCTGCTGGTCGCCCTCGTCGCTGTCCACGAGTCGGTGCACGACCAGTTCGTCCTGCGCGCGCCCGGCGTCGGCCAGGGCCTGCCGGTACCCCTCGACCCGCTGCCGGATGCTGTGGTGTTCGGCCTGACCGGTCAGCATCGCCACCCGCGCGCGGCCCGTGGCGATCAGGTGCTGCGTCGCCTGGTACGCGCCGGAGACGTTGTCGGTGTTCACGCTCGGCAGGCCCGGCGCGGCGTGATCGACCAGTACCACCGGCTTCCCGGCGCGGACGATCTCGGCCAGCACGCCGCTTTCCCAGTACCCGGCGCAGACCAGTCCGTCCACCTCGAGCCGGTCGATGAGTTCCGCCACGCCTGACGCGCCCACCTGCGAGTACGTGAAGGCCACCGCCGAGTTGCGGCAGGCGACCTCCACGCCGTGCAGCACGGGGAAGTAGAAGGGGTTGCTGGCGAGGTTGCTGTGGGACTCGTGCAGCAGGAATCCGATGCGGCGCGCCTTGACGGGCCGCAGTTTGCCCAGGTCGTAGCCCATCGCCTGCGCGACCTGCAGCACCCGCACCCGGGTCGCCTCGGTCAGGCCCGGCTGGCCCTTCAGGGCGCGTGAGACGGTCCCGACCGAGACCTCGGCGCGGGCCGCGATATCACGGATGGTGGGGGCCGACGCTAAACGCTGATCGCTGGGCACGTTGCCGACTATACCGCTGCGCCCGCCGTGGTCGAGGTCCGCAGGTGGGCGCGGCGCGGATGGACGCGCCGTTCATCGTGTTTTGACAGCCTCCGGGGCAGGTGCTACGCTCTCGATAAAGTTTACTAAACATATTCCTGGCGCGGCTGATCCGTGCCCGTCCCTCCCTTCTCCCCCGCCCGCAGGAGTCCCGATGACCCAGCCCCACGCCCTCACGCAGCGCACGCCCCTCACCGGCTGGACCCTGCGCGCCCCGCACGCCCCCGACCCTCACAGCCGCGCCCGCGACTGGCTCGAGGCCACCGTCCCCGGCACCGTCCACGGCGACCTGCTGCGCCACGCCCTGATCCCCGACCCCTTCGACGGACTCAACGACACGCAGGTGCAGTGGGTCGGCCAGACCGCCTGGACGTACCGCACGACCTTCACCGTCACGCCGGAGCAGTTGCAGTCTCCCCACCTGGACCTGTGCCTGGACGGCCTGGACACCCTCTGCACCGTCCGCCTGAACGGCGCGGCCGTGCTGCGCAGCGACAACATGTTCGTCCCTCACCGCCTGGACGTCAGGGCGCACCTGCACGCGGGCGAGAACACCCTGACCCTGCACTTCGAGCCGGTCCTGCCGCACGGCCGCGCGCTGGAAGCCAGGCACGGGACGCGCGCCGTGTGGAACGGTGACCCCAGCCGCGTCTACCTCCGCAAGGCGCAGTACCACTACGGCTGGGACTGGGGCCCGGTGATCCTGACCGCCGGACCGTGGAAGGACGTCACGCTGCACGCCTACCACGCCCGCCTGGACGACCTGCACGCGCCCCTGACCGTCGGCCCGGACGGCACCTGGCTGGACCTGAACGCCACGCTCGCCGGAACCACCCGGCCCGGCGACCTGCTGCGCGTCACCCTGCACGGCCCGGACGGGCACGAGGTCGCGCGAACCACACTCGACGCCCACAGCGAACCCCTCCAGGCACGCCTGCACGTCCCGGACCCGCAGCTGTGGTGGCCGCGCGGGTACGGCCCGCAGCCGCTGTACACCCTGCACGTCACGCTGGACCGCGGCGGCGTGACCCTGGACACCCTCACGCGCCGCCTGGGCGCCCGCACGGTCGAGTTGCGGCAGGACCCCGTGGCGGACGAACCGGGCACCTCCTTCACCTTCGTCGTGAACGGCGTGCCCATCTTCGCCGGGGGCGCGAACTGGATTCCCGAGGACCTGCTGCTCGACCGCGTGACGCCCGAACAGTACCGCCACCGGCTGCAGCAGGCCGCCGACGCGAACATGGTCATGATCCGCGTGTGGGGCGGCGGGATCTACGAGCACGACGCCTTCTACGACACCTGCGACGAACTGGGCCTGCTCGTCTGGCAGGACTTCCTGTTCGCCTGCGGGATGTACCCCGCCCACCCGGACTTCCTGGCCAGCGTGCAGGCCGAGGCCCAGGCCGCCGTGCGGCGCCTGCGGCACCACGCCAGCCTCGCGCTGTGGTGCGGCAACAACGAGGACTACCAGATCGCCGAGTCCGTCGGCGCGAGCGGCCCCGGCGGCGACCCCGCCCGCTTCGACGCCCTGACCATCTACGAACGGCTGCTGCCGGACGTCGTACGGACCCTCAATCCCGACGTGCCGTACTGGCCGGGCAGTCCCTCCGGCGGCGCCGCCTCGCACGACCAGACGGTCGGGGACCGGCACACCTGGGAGATCTGGCACGGCGTCATGGCCCCCCACCGCGACTACGGCCACTACGAGGGCCGCTTCGTGAGCGAGTTCGGGCTGCAGGCCCCGCCCAGCCTGCACGTGATCGAGCGCTTCACCCGCCCCGAGGACCGCCACGCGGGCTCCCGCGTCATGGAACACCACAACCGGGCGGCCGATCCGCAGGGCCGCCCCGACGGCGCCCGCCGCCTCGCCGCGTACCTGAGCGACACCTTCGACCCGCCCCGCGACTTCGCGGAGTACGTGTACGCCACGCGCGCCGTGCAGGCCGACGCGATGACCAGCGCCTACCGCGCCTTCCGGGGCCGCTGGGGCCACGCGGGCGCGCGCGCGGTCTCCGGCGCGCTCGTGTGGCAACTGAACGACTGCTGGCCCGTGACCAGCTGGTCCGTCATCGACTCGGGCGGCCTGCCCAAACCCGCCTACCACGCTATCCAGCGTGAGCTCGCGCCACTGGCCGTGCAGGCCCGGCGCGACGACGAGCGCCTCAGCGCCTGGATCGCCAGCAGCATGGGCGAGGACCAGCCCGCCCAGGTGCACCTCGACGTCCTGACCCTGAGCGGCGAGCGCCTCCTGACGCACGCGTGGTCCGTCACGGCCGCCGCGAACGCCGTCACGCCCCTCGACCTGGCTGGCCCCCATCTGGCTGACCTCAAGCTGCCCGGCGGGAGCGTGGCGTTCCTGCGCCTGCTCGTGGACGGACAGGAACGCAGCCGCGCCGCGCTGTGGCCCGAACCGCTCAAGTACCACGACCTGCCCGACCCGCACCTCACCGCCACCGTCACCGGCGACACCCTCACCCTGCGCGCCGAACGGCCCGCGCGGGGCGTCTGGATCGACGCCGGTCCCCACGCCCCGCGCGACAACCACCTGGACCTGCTGCCCGGCGAGACGCTCACGCTGCCCCTCCCGGCGGACATCACGGCCGCCAGCATCACCGTGCGCGCCGTCGGCAGCGGCGCCGTCCAGGCGCAGGACCTGCCCCCCCGGCACGACGCGCCCCCGCACCGGCCCGCCCATGCGCCCCTGAACGCCCCGCCCGTCCTGGTGACCGCCACCGGCAGCGATCAGGGTGCCCCGTGACCCACTACGGCTTCAACGTCCAGTGGATGGTCGCCTGGGAACCCGGTCGGGCACCCGCCGCGCCGGACCTGCGCGCACTGGACTTCATGGCGCGGCACGGCTTCAACTTCGTGCGCGTGCCCACCGACTACCGCTTCTGGACGACGGACCACGACTACGCGCATCCCGACGAGCGGGTGTTCGAACACCTCGACGGGTACCTGCGCGCCTGCCAGGAGCGGGGCCTGCACCTGAGCCTCAACCTGCACCGCGCACCCGGGTACTGCATCAACCGCAACGACCTCGAAATCCACAACCTCTGGACGGACGACATCGCCCAGCAGGGCTTCCTGGGCCTGTGGCAGACCCTCGCGGTCCGCTACGCCGGCGTGCCGGGCCGCGACCTGAGTTTCGACCTGCTGAACGAACCCCCGGACCCCGGCCAGTACGGCCTGACGCGGGACGGTCACGCCCACCTGATGCGCCGCGCGGTCGCCGCCATCCGCGCCGCCGACCCCGGACGGGCCGTCGTGATTGACGGGCTGGGCGGCGGGCACCTCGCCCTGCCGGAACTCGCGGACCTGGGCGTCACGCACAGCGGGCGCGGGTACCAGCCCATGAGCGTCTCCCACTGGGGCGCGGACTGGTGGGACGGCTGGCGCGCGGGCGACCCCCACTACCCCGGCACCCGCTACGGCGGCCTCACCTGGACGCAGGAGACCCTGCGCGACTTCTACGCCCCGTGGCGCGAGGTGCAGGCGACCGGGACGCCCGTCCACATCGGCGAGTTCGGGTGCTACCGCGACACGCCGGACGCGGACGCCCTGCGCTGGTTCGGCGACCTGCTCGGCCTGTACCGCGAGTTCGGATGGGGCTACGCCCTGTGGGAATTCCAGGGACCATTCGGCATCGTCGGGCACGGGCGGCCCGGCGCGCACTTCGAACGGCAAGGCGGGTACGACGTGGACGTGGCCCTGCTGGACCTGCTCAAGGGAGCCCGCGCCGGATGAGCGCGTGCGCCGGGCTGTTAACGAAACAGACGGAACCCGTTTCTCTCCTACTCGCATCCGCTCGAATTGAATGGCCTTTGCAGCCCATTCAATCGGAGTCCGTATGACGCACGGGTTCCCGGCCCTGCGCGGCGTGTCTCTGTGCGGCGTGCCCCTGGGCGGGGCTCTCGCGGCGCGGCTGCGCTCACGTAGGTCGGGCGGGGGGCGGTTCAGGTCGGCCCGACGTAGCGGGCGCGGGGGCGGATGAACTGCCCCCCGGCGCGGGTTTCCAGCGCGTGGGCCAGCCAGCCCGTCACGCGGGCCAGCGCGAACAGCGTGACGGCGTCCCCGGCGGGGCGGCCCAGCACGAGGGTCAGTGCGGCGAGTGCCAGGTCCACGTTGGGGAGTTCGGCGGTGTCCTCCGCATGCGCGCGGATGACCGCGTGGGTGGCGCGCGTGACGGGGTGATCCGGGAACTGCGCGTCCAGTGCGTCCAGCAGCGCGCGGGCGCGCGGGTCGCCGTGCGGGTAGAGGGCGTGCCCGAAGCCGGGTGCGTGCCCGGCGCGGCGGGTGGCGTCGCGCAGGGCGGCTCGGGCGTCGCCGCTCAGGGCGGCACTCAGGAGGTCGTGGGCGTGCAGCGCGCCCAGGCCGTGCCGGGGTCCCTGCAGGGCACTCAGTGCGGCCAGCGTGCAGTGCGCGAGGCTGGCGCCGCCGCTGGCTGTGACCCGCGCGGTGAAGGCGCTGACGTTCAGTTCGTGGTCGGCCAGGAGGATCAGCGCGCGGCGCAGCAGGTCCGCGCCGTCCGGGCGGCCCCAGGTGCGGGCCAGCCGGGCGTGCAGCGGCAGGTCCGGCGCAGGGGGTAGTCCGGCGTGCCGTTCAGCGGTGGCGTGCAGCAATGTCAGAATGCGCGCGGCCTGCCGGGGGCCGGTTTCCGGGCGGGTGTCGAGGGCGTCCGGGTCGTGCGCGCCCGCGTACGTCAGCGCGTACCCCAGCGCTTCGAGGGGCGTGTCGGCGCGCGGGTGGCGGCTGAGGTTCAGCCGGGCGCGCAGCGGCAGCGTGGGCCGCGTGCCGGGGTCGCCGGTCCACAGCAGCGCGGCGACCTCCTCGACGGTGGCGGTGTCGGCGAGGCTCAGGGCGTCCACGCCCCGGTAGGCCAGCGCGCCGTCCCCAATACGGGTCAGGGCGCTGTCGAGGATGGGCGTCACGCCTCCGGTCCCCCCGGCGCGCAGCCCGTCGAGGCTGCCCTGCACCGCCGCCTGTACCCCGGCCTGTGGGTCGCGGCGGGTGGCCTGCCGTCCGGCGAGGGCCTGCACGTCGCCCGCGTCGTAGCGGCGCTGCCGGGTGCCGGACGGGCCGGGAACGCTGCGGATCAGGCCGCGTGAGACGTAGGCGTACAGCGTGGCGGGTTTCACGCCCAGCTGCTCGCAGGCCTGCGCGGTCGTCAGGGAAGCCGTCATTCCATTCAGCCTAACATTGATTCCAGAATCAAGATTGACGACATTGACGATGCAGGACTAGCGTGCAGCCATGACCCAGGACTCCCCCGCTGTGCGTGACGTGCCGACACCCGACCTCTTCCCCACCGCGTTCCCGGCGGAGGCGTTCCCGCAGGTGGTCTGGGAGGACGGCGAGCGGCCCGCCTCGCTGCCCGCGCAGGCGTGGACGACCGAGACCACGCACCGCGACGGGCAGCAGGGCGGCCTACCCCTGACCACCGCAGATGGCCTGCGGATCTACGACCTGATGGGCCGCTTCACGGGGAACAGTGGCGCGCTGCGGCAGGCGGAGTTCTTCGTGTATCGCCCCGCCGACCGCGCCATGCTGGAGGGCGCCCTGGAACGCTGGCGCGGCGGGCACCCGGTCGAGCCGACCACCTGGATCCGCGCCACTCGCCGGGACGCCGAGCTGGTCGCCGGGCTGGGCGTGCGCGAGACCGGCATGCTCGCCAGTGCCAGCGATTACCACACCTTCCACAAGTTCACGCCGGGCGGCCGCGTGCAGGCGGCCCGCACCTACCTGGACGCCGTGCAGGCGGTGCTGGACGCGGGCCTGCGCCCGAGGCTGCACCTGGAGGACGCCACCCGCGCGCCCCGCGAGTTCATCCTCCCGTTCGTGGAGGCCGTGCAGGCCCTCGCCGCGCCGTTCCCCGACTCGCAGGCGCCGAAGTTCCGGGTGTGCGACACGATGGGTGTCGGCCTCCCGCTGGAGGGAGCGGCGTGGCCGCGCAGCGTGCCGCGCATGATCCGCGAACTACGCGCCGCCGGGCTGAGTGCTCAGTCCCTGGAGTTCCACCCGCACAACGACACGCATCTGGTCGTGGCGAACAGCCTCGCGGCGGTCCTGGCCGGGTGCGCCGCGATCAACGGCACGCTCCTCGGCAAGGGCGAACGCACTGGGAACGCCCCACTGGAGGGCGTCCTGCTGCACCTGAGTGGCCTGGGCCTGACGGGCGACGCGGACTTCACGGTGCTGAACGACCTGAACGACCTGTACGAGACGCTGGGGCAGGGCGTGCCCGCCAAGTACCCGCTGTTCGGGCGGGACGCGCACCGCACCCGCGCCGGCATCCACGCGGACGGACTGAACAAGTTCTGGCCGATGTACGCGCCGTTCAACGTGCCCGCCCTGCTGGGTCGCCCCCTCGACCTGTCCCTGACGAAGGACAGCGGCGTGGCGGGCCTGATCTTCCTGATCCGCCAGCACACCGGCACCGAACTGGGCAAGGACCACGCGGGCCTGCGCGCCCTGCACGAATCCCTGACCGCCGAGTTCGACGCGGGCCGCCAGACCGCCGTCGAGTGGGAGGAGATTGCCGACCGCGCCCTCCCGCTCGCCGCGCACACACCCACCTGAACCGGGCGTCCACACCACCGCTCACCGGCAGGGCACGCCGTCTGGCCGCACTCCCCGGACGCGCAGACCAGGACATCCAGTCCCGGAAACGACGTCACATGCCCCTGCACGGACAGCGTGTTTCTGCGAACCTGTACGGCGTGGAGTGTCATACGAACGCCCGGTGAAGGGTCCACGACGCCACCACCCTGCCCGCGACCGGTTCCTGAACGCACCCCCTGCCCCACACTGGAGTCCACCCATGACCGAACCAGTCCCGCCTGCCGTCGAGCTCCGCATCTACCAGGAATTCAGCGAGATCCGCACGCTCGTCCAGAGTGAGGCCGATCACCTGACGCTGCACTTCCCGGCCACCACCTGGGAGGCCATCGACACCAGATCCATCACCCTGATCGGCCTGCCCTACACCAGCAAGACAGTGATGGCGCGTGAAAGCTGGCTCACGTCGTTCGAGGGGCGGCAGATCGGACTGCGAACGGACAGCGGCGCCGAGGACGTCACCCTGATCCGCGCGGAAGATCTGGTCGTGCAGAACGCAGCCGGCGCGTACTTTCATGCGCGGCAGGAGAACCTGCTGCTGCCCGAGGCGCCGCCACCGCAGGGCCAGCGTGGAGTGGTCACCCTCACGTTTGCACTCCCGGCCGCCGGTCAGGGCGTCCTGACGTACCAGACCGGATCGCTGACGTGGTCCGCGCATTACAGGCTCGACATTGACGCGCAGGGAGGCGGCGTGCTGCGGGCAGACGCGACCCTGCACAACCGCGGGGACCTGCCGCTCGAACCGGAGGCCGTGACACTCGTCGCCGGTGAAGTGAGACGCAGGCGCGAGTACAACCTGCCCACGTTCCTGAGCCACATGGCACGGAATGAGCCCCGACGGGTCACGCCGTCCTGGCAGGACGACTCCGACAGCACGCCGGAAGTGGCGGGACTCTACCGCTACCAGCTCAGGAATCCGCCACGGCTGGAACGCGCGGCGGACGTCACCGTGCCGTTCGATGACGTGCCCCTCACGCAGACCCGCCTGACGAACACCCTGTACCGCCACATGGACTTCACGGGAGACAGCGGCGGCGCCTTCCAGCGGCACTACCGCCTCGTCACGCCCCGGCCCCTGCTCGCCGCGACCGTCACACTGCGCGATCAGGGCTACCTGGTCGGACAGCAGGCCATCCAGGAGACAGCAGCGGGCCAGGAAGTCTCACTCACACTCGGGCAGGACCCGAACGTCACGTACCGCCGGGAAGTCACCCAGCTCAGCAGCACAGAACACGCACAGACCACCCAGGGCCGCGTGACCGACATGCAGGAAGACCTTCAGAGATACTGGGTGGTGTACCAGATCCGCAACGCCGGAACGCGCCACGTTGAGTACGAAGTGACGGAAGCGACACGCTACCTGACGATCCGGAGCGTTACGGGCGCCGTGAAGCACACGCCAGGCGCCGTCACGTTCAGCGGAACGGTGGCACCCACGACCGTCACGACCGTCGAATTCGAAGTGGTGATCGAAAACGACTAAAAAAAATCAGCCCACCTTGAACAGGTGGGCTGATGGAAAGGAAAAGAAAAACCCCCGCGCTGACCGACTTTTCCGGGACCCTGCGGTCCGAGTATCATTGGCGCGACTGCGTTTCACGACCCAGTTCGGCATGGAGTGGGGTGGTTCCGCAGTGCTATGGGCACGGGGGTGTCTTGATTTGTCATGAACTCACACCCGAAAAAAGGTGGGGTGAGTGATGCAAGACGAGGCGTGAAGGAGCGAGGTACTTCGTGTGCACACCCCACTGGGGTGTGCGGGATGATGGCGGGTGATGGTCAAGACCTCG
>NZ_BMQM01000048.1 GCF_014648115.1 Deinococcus seoulensis | reverse complement strand
GAACGTCAACTTGACATGCTTGCACGCTTAGCGGGAATTTTCGTTCCAACTCTAGCGTGACCCCTATATCAAACTATCTACCTAGATAGATATTCTCAAAGAGACTGCCGGAGTACAGCGTGGTCGCACCCTCAAGGAGTTCTGGGAAGAGCATCGGCTGGCCGCGCCGCTCACGCCGCAGGCAGCATTCCAGGTGTGCGTGGTACCGCTGGCTGGGAAGTACCAGAAGATTTTCCGGGGCGTTGTTCAAGGAGTTGCCATCCCGGTGATGAACCACCTCCCCTGGAAGCAGTGGACGACCGAGGCATTCCTGGGCCACCATCCGGTGCAGCCGGATGGGGCGGCCGGTGGCCTTATCCGTTGTCCGCGCGTACTGCTTCGCCATGCACCCTCCTAGAATTCTAGTCTAGCATCTACCTAGAAACCTAGGTACCTAGGTAGATCAATAGACAGCTAGGCACCTAGGGATCTATGCTGCCTTCGTGAAGACCATTGCAGTGCTTTCCCTGAAAGGTGGTGTCGGCAAGACAACCACCACGGTGTACCTTGCCGCCGTCGCGGCCGCGGGTGGACACCAGGTCACCATCGTCGACGCCGACAGCGAGCACAGCGCCCACCGTTGGGCCGCTCACGCTGAACTCCCGTTCACGGTGGTGGCAGGGGAGCCCGACCGTCTCGCCCGGCAGGTCAAGGCCCCACTCGCCGAGGGACACCTCGTCATCATCGACACGCCCCCAAACTCACGGGAACTGTTGATGCGCGCGGCCAGCCTTGCCGACATCGCCCTCGTGCCAGTGGCTCCGACTGGTCTAGAGATCGACCGACTACGACCGACCCTCGAACTGCTCGCGGACATGCAAGCCCAGCGTGAGGATCTGGACGTCGCGATCCTGCTCACGCGCTACAACCCCAGGCGCCGCCTCGCCAAGGAGGCCGAGGACGCCCTCGTCGGTCTTCCCGTGCTGGAGAGCCGCGTCCGGGAACTTGAGGCCTACAAGGCGGCCTTTGGCGCAATCCCGACTGATCTGGGGGAATACGAGGCCGTGTGGAAGGAGGTGATGGCATGACGAAGCGGCCCAAACTGGGTGCCGTGTTCGCAGGGGAGACCTCGGCGAGCCCCAAGCCTGTGCCCGACGTCCCGGTCACACCGACCAGTCCGCCGGTCGCGCCGGCACCGACGGTTGAAAAGATCGTGCAGCTGAATGTCGCGGTGCCGGAATCACTGCGCCGCGAGGTCAAGATCAAGGCGCTGCAACGTGGGCAGGACATGAACACCGTGGTCAAAGAACTGCTGACCGCATGGGTTAGGGATCTAGAAAAATAGAAACCTAGGCCTCTATTTGTATATGCACGCTGTGCTGATCGCATGAACCGAGCCTGCATCCCTCTACAGGACGGTCAGATGTGCTGCGCACAGCCTGCCGCGCGCCGGTTCTGGCAACTTAACCTCAGCGGGGCCGGAGTAGCTCGGCAGGCGGCCTGATTTTCAAGCCGCCTGCTGCATCACCTCTCGCCAGAGGAGAAGTGCTGCAGTTTGGTTGCTTCGCCGGACGAGGGCGGGGACGGTGGTTCGGGTGTGTCGGTGAAGATTCGAGAGTCGAGCGTGGAGGTTGAGGAATTCCTGCGTCCGTTTTCGCCGTTTAAAGCCGAGCTGACTGCGTTCCTGCTGCCGTGTCGGTCGATGCGATTGCTCGACCAGAGTGTTGCAGCGGGCTGTAGCCACGACCTGAACGTGCTCCACGGCGTGGAGCACGTGGAGTTCCCGCAGGGCCGCCCCGTAGCTCCACAGCTTGTCGGTGTGAATGACGTCTGGGACGTCGTACTCGCTAAGTAGGTGGACGAAAAAGGACTGGGCCGCCTCGGTATCGCGGTGTTCCTGGAGGAGGACGTCCAGCACCTCCCCCAATTCATTGACGGCCCGCCATAACCAGTGCTTGACTCCACTGACCTTGACGCACACCTCGTCCAGATGCCACCGAGAACCCCACCGGGGTTCTCGGTGGCGCAGTTCTTCGGTCAGGAGCGGGGCAAATTTGATGTTCCACTGCCGCAGGGTCTCGTGACTGACCTCTATGCCGCGCTCGTGGAGCAGTTCCTGCACATCACGCTGGCTGAGGGGGAAGCGGTGATAAAGCCGGAGGGCGTAGCCGATGACGCTGAGCGGGAAACGGTGGCGGTAGGGCTTCCGGTCAGTCACAGCTCACCACCCTACCGGCGTTAAGTTGCCAGAACCCCCAATCAAATCACACACGACCTACCCCTGCTGGGAACCGCCCTACCCCGTAATCCTCAAATCTTGTACAGGAGGCACTACCCACTGTGTTAAAGTGCCCTCCGGGTTCGGGAGCCACATTCGCGGCTTCTCAAGCTCTATGCCAATAGGAGGCAGTATGACGGACACGAGCAAGCAGGCCGCGTTGACTGACGCCCACTTCACGGTGAATGAGGCGGGTGAAGTTAAAATCGACCGCGAGGCCTTACGGGCGGCTATGGAACCTGATGGGAGCAGCCCCTCGATTTACGCCCGCCCTGCTCAAATCACGATCGTTTCTGTTATCGACACTTCGGAAGTCGATGAGGAAAACGGAGGCGAAATTGGCCTCCCGGGTGATACGGACGAATGAGTTGACCTCGATGCGTCTTTCCAATATGGACGCACGGTCCGTTCCCTGTCCTTGACAAACAGAAATTACCGCAGACTCCGTACTTGGTCTGCGGTAATTGCCTGTCAAGCCTTGTCCCAAATCGCTCATCCCGACTGGACTCGCCATGAAAGACATCCAAAAACTCATTGCCAGCTCTAGCATCTCGACCCTGGGCGATAGTTTGACCTTTCTCAGCGTCGTGTTGCTCCTTGCCTCCCTCACACCCAACGTCGATGCTCTGATTGTCTTGATGATTTTGAATGCCTTGCCGCGCGTTGCATTTGGTCTGCTGAGCGGCAGCTTAGCAGATGCATATAACCAAAAGAACATACTGCGGTATACAGAAATTATTAATGTCCTGCTCTCTCTGCTACTTATTGTGGCGGTCGTTCAAAATAGCAAGGAAGGCATCTACTTAATCGTATTTCTAAAGGCTTGCGCCTCTGCCATCTTTAAACCTGCTCAGGCGGCTATACTGCCAAGGTATGCAGATATGCAAGACCTGTCCCGCACTTACTCCTCTTGGCAAACTGCCACAACTATTGCCAGCGTCCTCGGCACGGCTCTTGCCGCCCTTTTCATCAGTATCACTGGCACCTATTGGGTGGGCATCGCTGTAGACGCTACCACGTTCCTGCTATCATACCTCCTGATCTCCCAGCTACATTACCAGCATGAGAAGCTGGACTCCGTTGCACCGGCCAGCCTACTCGATCACCTTAAAGCTGGGTTCAATGAACTTGGCACGATTCAAAAAACCCCCGTCTTGCGTACCATAGCCATCACAACCTTTGCTATGATGTTCGTTTTGGGTATATATAATCTACTATATATTCCTTTTTTAAACAGTACTCTCAAAGTCCAACCGTACTGGTACAGTATTGTTGAGGGCATTCAGGCGGGTGCCGTTGTGATCGCTGGCATCCTATTCACAGCCAAATACAATCTTTTCAAGGACAAGGCCTGGGCGCTGCTGTCGTCTGCACTGCTCGGGCTGGCACTAGTACTATGCGGATTAAGTCAGTCGATTGCGACGTTTATATTAGCTCTAGCTCTCCTAGGACTAGCGGAGATTCCTCTATCATCAAGCTTAAGTGCCCTCGTACAACGAGCTGTCTCCGATGAAATCCGCGGTCGTGTGGCGGCCACCCTGGGGGCGTTGATGGCTATCAGCGAACTGCTGGCTCTGCTGCTCGTCGGGCTGCTTGGCTCCAACGTTTCAGTTGGCCTAATGTTGGCGGTATCAAGTCTTTGTATTTTTGCTTGTCTTCCATTATTGGCAAAGACCAACGACAAAGTAGAACTTGGCGATGCAGTGAAACCTCAAGGAGTTTCATGAGCATTCCGCAGCCATCCGTTTCCGACTTGTCTCATAGCGAAATTATCCTGCTTTACCTACAAGGCATCTCACTTGGTCACCAAGACCCTATACGAAGGGAAAACAGCCTTGGTGACCAGTACGGCGTCTTTGAGCACTTTGAAGTTCATCACGAGACTGTGCGGCATCTGTTTGCCCCACCTACCGTTGAAGAGAACATCGTTCTGGACACGGTAAAAGCATACGCTCCTGAGCGAGTTTTGGGGCTCGGCGACCCGACAGGCGCACTTGCCGCACGACAGCGGACCACCTTCAAGGCGTTTGAGCTGCTGTCTCCAGACACACTGTATACCCAAATCTTACGGGAAACTGGCACAACCTGCCTTCGATCAGACTTTGGCACGGGGTGGGACGCACTGACCATCTTCCGCACGGGATTTCTGATAGAACCAAACTTTGTGGACGTGCCAAGACAACTCCAAGCGCACCTATCCCTTTTGATCAGCAAGCTCCGGCCCGGCGGGTTACTGGCTATTGATCATTACGACTACGACAGCTCGAAACTTCGGGTACACTCTGCCATCAAGGCTATGCGTATCAGACGATACTACGGTGGTGCCTCCAGCATAATCGAAACCCAGCTCTTTCCAAGCGGAGCATTGCTGCACCAACTGCTGAGCAACCTAGGGCTTTCGCCGCTGCACACCTGGACCTATCCTATTCAGGTGAACTGTGGAACATACCACCAGCGTTACAGCATATGGCAGAACAGGCAGGGGGAACACCACTGATGCACTATCACGAACCAAAACTCCGAATTGTCCAATTGTTTCCCAACGCACCGGATGTGCAGGCTGCTGACCCCACTCTCAATGGCACCATTCCTTTGCGGGGGTATCGTTACTGTGATCCCTTCACCAGCGCCAATGGTCATGGATGGTACGTCTACGCTCCTATGAACTTCAGCCTCCGGTGGGATGGCGTGGAGTTTATGTGGCGCAATGACGAGGCAGAAAAACCTGCTTGGCATCGGTTAACCCCGCAATACTACCCGGGGTTCCGCGACCACATTGAGCAGACCGCCCCAGAGTTCGTAAAGCCGTACATCAACCTGCCGTTTATTGGGAAGGCCACTGATCCTGGGTTGCTGCTATTCTGGCCGGGCATCATCGGCTTTACGTCCGCTGGCTGGAGTTTACTGGTGCGCGCACCAGTAAACTACCCAGTACCTACTAGCTATCAAGTGTATGACGGCATTATAGAGACCGATTGGTGGAATGGCCCTATCATTTCACCCCTTAAAATTATTAAAACAGATACTATTATTTCATTTAAACGTCAAGTTCCGGTATTTCAGTTACAGCTCGTAAAAAAAGAAACCTACCTAAACCGAGAGGGACTCCTCCAAATGACACATAGTCCAGACTTAAACGAGGATGACTGGCTGTCATTTAGGCAAGCCCTGGCGATGCGTAACCACACGGAATCTCGCCCCGGAGTGTACAAAGTGCAGGCCAACAAGATCAGGCGGATGCAGTTCAATCCGACGAAATTGGAGAAGCGGACATGACCTCCTTCACCTCAAACATTACACTGGTGAGTATGCCTTTTACCAGCACTTTGGAACCTTCGATTGGGCTGTCGCTGTTGCGTGGTCAGCTCAAGGAACATGGTCACGACTCTCAAATTAGATACTTCGCCATCCAGTTTGAAGAGCGTATAACAAAACGTTGGTATGACTTCATCATGAACACGCCCACGCAATCGCTCGTTGGTGAATGGATTTTTAGCGGTGCGTTGTTCGACCAGTCCGACGAGGATATTCGCCAGTTTATTCGGGACGTACTCAGAGCTGAGCACCCGGATTTTACCCCGATTCACGGGCAAGCTTCCCGTATTGACGAATCTATCGTGCAGCGCGTGTTAGACATTAGGGAAGCAGCACGGGAGTTTGTGGAGGAATGCGCTGAATCAGTTGTTCAGGATGCTCCCCAAATTTTAGGCTTAACCAGTACATTTCAACAGCATCTCGCATCGCTAGCTCTCGCAAAACGTGTAAAAGATAAACTTCCCTCCTGTCATATTCTGATGGGTGGGGCCAATTGTGAAAAGGAAATGGGTGTCGAGATAATTCGTCAGTTCCCGTTTGTTGATGCGGTAGTATCCGGCGAAGCTGAGGGTATCATTGTACAGCTAGTAGACTGCATTAAAAACAATCGGACATACGATGATTTACCAGCAGTGTTCACACAAAAGAACGTTACAGATGGTAAGTTCTCGTTCAATCCACAAACCATTGCTATGGATGACATGCCGGTTCCCGAGTACCACGACTTCTTTGATCAAGTACATGCCCTACGGCCAAACGTTGATCTATACAATGAGGGCTACCGTGTTCCATTTGAAACGTCTCGGGGATGCTGGTGGGGGGCTAAGAGTCATTGCACGTTTTGCGGCCTTAACGGTTCGACACTTAATTACCGCAGTAAGTCTCAGGAACGTGCTAGGACCGAGCTTGCGAGCCTGATTGACAACTATACATTTCAAGAGGTATCCGTAGTAGATAACATCTTGGACATGAAATATTTCGCTGAATTTATACCTTGGCTTGCTACGAGGGAAGAGAAGGTGAATCTGTTTTACGAAGTAAAAGCTAATCTTCGTAAAGACCAACTACAAGCTCTCAAGGATGCAGGTATTGTGCGTATCCAACCGGGCATCGAAAGCCTTAGTGATCGCGTTTTACAACTCATGAAAAAAGGAGTAAGCGGTCTTCAGAATATTCAGTTGCTAAAGTGGAGCGAGGAGATTGGAATTACCCCGAATTGGAATATTTTGTGGGGATTTCCTGGCGAACGTCCAGAGGATTATGATTCGATGGCTAAGCTTATTCCTTTGCTCACGCATTTAGAGCCACCATCCTCAAATGGTACAATTCGTCTAGACCGCTTCAGTCCCCACTTTGAAAAACCAAATGCGTTTGGTTTTTATAATATCCGACCCTTCAAATCTTACGAATACATCTATCCCTTTTCGCCTAACGTGCTTTACAACCTTGCCTATTTCTTCGTGACCGACAGCCACCGAGACATTCCTCTGGCTGCATACACACTTAGCACTAGGAATGCCGTAGTTGACTGGAAGAAACAACACGTTAGCAGCGCCTTATTCTACATTGATAAAGGCGATTACATCATCGTCTTTGACACACGCGCAGTTGCCCTAAAGCCCAGCACGGTACTTAATGCACAGGAACGCGAAGTACTACTTGCTTGCGACAAGGCGGTCAGCCGACGGAAGGTTACTGAGGACTTGGGTCAGGAGATTGCCACTACTATTGACCAGCTTATCCATGCCAAGTTCTTGATCGAACATGGTGAACTCCTGCTGGCGCTCCCCGTGAAATTGGGCCGCTTCCAGCCGAGCAGGGCGGTCTGGCAGGAAATTGAACGCCTTATGGGCATTGAAGAAACCCAGAGTGCTGCATCATGAGTGACAAACCGGACCGCTGTGGCGTTGGTGAAATGTTAACCTTGGCCGTTCGTACCCCAGTAAAACACGGTATACAACAAGAAAACTGGTTCGGTTCCTCCTTCCAGCAACCCCTGGCACACCAGCTTCATGCCTTTGACCCAAATGGATTCCTTCATTCCGTTGACCATTTCACCCAGAATGCCTTAGAAGCTCTGTTGCATCATCATCCGGGCCACATCTTGGAGGTGGGATCAGGAAGCGGCGACGCGGCGCTATGGTTGCAAGCGCATGGCGCGCAAGTGACGGCATGTGAGACTGATCCGGCGTGTGCGACTTTGTGTGAGGAGCGCGGCGTCAGCAACGTAGTACATAGCTCATTCACACATTTGGCGGGAACGTTTGACGCTGTTGTTTTGCTGGGTGGTGGCCTTCCCTGTCTCACTCCAACGGAGCAAGTGGAAGAAATGCTTACTACCTTGATTAACCTGTTGAAAGAAAGGGTGTCACCTCATGGTTGCCTACTGCTTGACTTCTACAGTTACGACTCAGGCTATTTCAAAGACAGCCAGGGCTACATGACTGCTACTATTCGCTTCATTTCCAACACTTCTATAAGCGAATTCGAGTATTACATTTATCCAGATAGGGTGTTAATGGCTAAATTGATGCAACAGCTTGAATTTCAACAAATATACTGCGATACAAAGGCTGTCAACATTGGCTCTACCGATGCTTTCCGTACCATGTCTATCTGGCAGCGCCAGTAAGGTCTAAACTATTTCTCAGAGGCGTTTATATGTCCACCGAAATTATCGTCACCGCATACCCACTTGGTTCCGCCGACCTGATGCCCATTATCGTTGCACCTACCCAACGAGTTTGGATGAACGAGACAAATAAGCGGTTTGCCTATCGCTGTCTGCCTTTGGCAATCGCTAACCAACACGGCTGGTTCGTGCTCAACAGCCACCGTATTGAAGTCACTTGGAATGGCGGCTCGGAGCCGCAAGACGTGCAGATTAAACGCCTAGCTGGTCCCCGAACTAACACGCTCCCTGTGCATAGCCAACTAGGGTATGGCATCCTGACCTGGCAAATCCCGTATCTGTTCCGCACGCCCCCGCACATGAACTTGATGGTACGCGGACCCACCAATATGCCCAAAGACGGCGTAAGTGCCCTCGATGGTATTGTGGAGACCGACTGGGCAGTTGCGCCATTCACCATGAATTGGCAGATGACCCGTTCGGACAACCCAGTCATTTTCGATATTGGCGAACCCATTTGTATGATTTTTCCCGTTCCGCGCGGTCTGATAGAAGCGGTGGTGCCTCAATTCCAGCCACTCGAATCGGCTCCTGACACGCATAACGCCTTTCACACCTGGGCTGACGTCCGCGCACGCGCGCAACTTGCTCTGCAAGAGGGAAAGGAACCGAGCGAAGGGGAGTGGCAAAAGCACTACATGCGCGGTCATCTGCCGGATGGCACTGTGCCCGCAGACCATGCCCGAAAGCTCACGCTTCGGCCTTTTACGGTTGAGTCTTCCAGCGATTCCTGATTAACCTACTGGAAGCCTTTCTCGGTAGTTGGCTGGAACTATGCCCGACAGGAGACGCCCTGCGGCTGTGAGAGCCAGTCCCGCACCTTCCAGACGTGATCGGTCAGCCCGATGGTCATGGAGGGTGTGCGTTGGAGGTACAACTGACGTCCCTTTGGGACGTCGAGCTTGCTCCGCAGACCCCGTTGAACTCGGCACCAGTTGTAGATCCCCTGCACCAGATGAGCCAGGCTCTCCCGGTGAATCCTCAGCCTCGCGAATGCGAGGCTTTTCCTCGCCAGGTGCGGGTTCATCCGCCTTGCCGTGGCGTTCTGACGCTCCACAGCCGAGGTGTTGGGCTTGTGGTAACCCAACTGCTGCAACTCCTCGTTCACGCGAACCTGAGTGCCGGCCGCGATCTCGGTGCGCACGTTCACGACGCGCTTCCCGGAATACTCCTTGATGATCCGGACATGGGCCGCTGAACGCGGGATCCGGTAGGCGGTCTTCGGGAATCGACCACGTGATCCCTGTCTGGCAGGCCGATACGGCCTGCCGAACACTTCAGGGAACAATGTCTGGTACGACAGAAACCCATCGGTGAACAGCACGAGTCCATGCGGATCTGTCAGGCGTGCTCTGGCGTGCATGAGGAGCGACTGGGTCAGAGCCGCAGTGCGCTCGCCGATCTCGCCCTGGATGAGGAACTTGCTGCTGGGATCGATGACGGTCGCGTCCCATACCGCCTCTTTCTTGCGCCCGACGAATCCGTAGCGTTCGTCCGCTTGAATGCTCGTGACCTGAAGGTCACGAGCATTCAGGTCGTGGAGGTGTCGCGCGTGGCTTCCGGCAACGCGGACGATGCGCGCGACCGTGGTGCGGTGACAGCCGACCAGATGGCCCGTGGTGACGAAGCTGTTGCCGTGGGTGACATGCTCGACGACGGCGTCCACGGTGTCCTGGGAGCAGCGGGCATTCCAGTAGGGCGTGCCTTTGAGTTCACTGAATTCCGCACTGCACACGGTGCACTTGAGGAGTCGTCGGCGGTGAGGGCCGTATCGGGATAACGACAAGATCCAGGAATTTTACACCGCTAAGGAAAAAAGTCCCACCAGCACAGCGTTCCCAGCTTCCTGCCGTTACATTCCCAACTCCAGCCGCTTGACCGCCTGCTGATAGGCACTGTCCACAGCCTCCAACGACAGGTGTTGGTACACCTCCAGACTTTTCTTGCTGGCATGACCACTCAGAAGCTGAATCTGCGCGTCAGACAGCTTTTCCCCGGTCAGGAAGGTCAGCATCTGATGCCGGAACAGATGTGGATGCACCGCGTTCCCCAGCCCCGCCTGGACGCGGTAGCCCTGCACGATCTGCTGGACGCGCCGAACGGTGTACGGCCCGCAGCGCTGCGTCTCGAAGAGATAGCGGTTCTTCGGATGGGCCGCCAGATGGGCGCGCAGGACCAGCGCGAACGCCTGCGGGAACAGTAGATAGCGGTCTTTGTGGCCCTTGCCCTGGTCAATAAAGATCTTGCAGGCCGGGAGATCGACGTCTGCCACCTTGATGTTGACCAGTTCACCAACGCGCACAGCGGTAAACAGCAGCAGCTTGAGCATGATTTCGTGCTGCACCTGGCCCCCGTCCCGGACCGCTTTGAAAAAGCGGTTCAACTCCTCGGCGGTTAGAAGCTGCGGCAGTCGGCGTTCGCGCTTCGGCTTCTCCAGCTTGAGTTTCTTGCGGGCCTGCTGGCAGACGTAGGCGAACTCGTCATAGCTCAGCCGTTCCTTGCGAGCGAGGCGGACGAGCTGGGCCACGACTTCGGATTTCGCCTTTTGGTTTGACATGCTGCAATGTAGGGGCTTTTGCGGGGGTCTGCTGGCTCAACAGGCCTTTTTTTGCTCAAAACATTTCGCCTTGTGCCTCTTGTGCGAAATAGGCTCTGCCAACCTCGCCGTTCTCTACACGAGGACAGTTCCCCGCAGGCCGCTGCACTCAAGCCGTGTGACACCTTCACCCACACGATCCCATACCTCAACGCCAGGGAGCGCTCAGGGCCGTCCGCTCAAGGTGATCAGCGTCATCTCACCCTCCTGATTCGCCAGATACTGAAGTTCCGGCACGCCCGCGCGGCCCAGGAATGCGGCGTAATTGCCCGGCCCAATGGATTCATCGGTGATCTGGAGATACCCCCCAGCCTTCATGGCGGGCAACAGGGCGCGCGGTTGCCAGCCGGGGAGCCGGTACTGCTCGACGCGGCTGTCGCCCGCCCGCACCTCCGCACGGTAGCTGTTGCTTTGCGGGCATTCCGGCTGAAGGCCAGGCGGCAAAGAGGCCGTCCCGTTCCAGAGGGTCCCAGGCTGCTCGATGCAGTACAGCGCCCCCCGTGAGGGGGCCTCGCGGGCGTACCACACGCCCAGACATGCCCCCACGATGGCCAATGCCAGCGCCGCCCCGGCGGCGCGCACGTTATTCCGCCGCATGCTCCAGCGCGCTCTCGATCAAGACGGTGACGTGATGATCGAGCAGCCGGTAGTACGCCACGCGCCCCACCTTGCGGAAGGTCACCACCCGCCCCGCCCGCAGCAGCCGGAGCTGGTGACTCACGGCGCTCTCGCTCAGGCCCACCACCACCGCCAGATCGCACACGCACAGCTCGCAGGTGTTCAGGGCGCTCAGGATTTTCAGGCGTGTGGGATCGGCCACTAGCTTCAAGAAGGCCGTGGCCCGCTCCACACAGCCCTCCTCTGGCAGAGCGGCCTGCGCCGCCGCCACGGCGTCTGGATGGATGCAGTTCGCCTCGCACACGTCTTCTTGAGAAAGCGTTCTCATTTCTGGAGTGTACCCAGTTTGCAAGTGAGGAGCGGTCACGAGGAACGCCAGCCCAGGAAGCGGGGGGTGCGCGCCTTGTAGCGCCGGTATGCCTCGCCGTAGGTCTGGTTCAGAAACGCTTCCTCCGTGGGCAGGTAGCTCAGGAACATCGCTCCAAACAGCCCAGTCAGCCCCGCGCCTACCCACGAACGCCGCGCCAGCGACTGGCCAAGCAAAGTGATGGTCCAGCCAACATTCTGCGGGTTGCGGCTCAGGCGGTACACACCGCCCGTTTTCAGACCAGAAGTGGTCAGGGCCGAGTCGTCGGAAACGGGCAGGGTGCGCCAGCCGGAGACGAACAGCGCCGCGCCCAGTCCCGCCGTTGTCCAGCCCAGGGCAGAGAGGGCGGGCGCAACTTTGCGGGGTTTGCGCCCACCCACCGCCAGCAAAAAAGCTACCAGATGGAGGCTGTAGGCGGCGTACACCACACCCACCGTTGGCCCCAGCAGATGCCCTTCCTCGCGGTATTCCCGCTCAATCCTCGGTTGAACCCACGCGAAACTGCCCACTGCGCCCAGCAACGCACTCCAAAATGCAAATCTCTTCACACGGAACCTCCTTTACGACAACAGCTCAATCAGGTACAGGGCGATGAAGCCCAGGAAAAAGGCGCTGGTGATCCACGGCGTTTCCTTGACCTCGTGGGCTTCAACCAGCAGCTCCTCGGTGACCAGGAACAGCAGCGCCGCCGCGCCGAAGGACAGCACGATTTCCAGCGGCAGCCCGGTCAGGCCCTGAAGCAGCGTGCCGCCCACCGTGGCCCCCACAATGACCAATAAGCTCAGGCCGCTCACCGTCAGGATGCTGCGCCCCCTGGAGGCCCCGCGCTGCCCCAGGCTGGCGGCCACCGACAGGCCCAGGAACAGCAGCTCCAGCGTCAGCGCCACCACCAGCAGCGTGCCGACCCGCTCGCCCGCCGCGAAGCCCACGCCGATCAGCAACCCGTCGATCAGAATGTCTATGCCCACGGCGGCCAGCAGGCCGGTGGCAGAACGTGGAGTGTCCCCATCCTCTGCTCCACCATCCGTCTCAGCCTCCTCCGGTTCCAACCGTCCCACCAGCGCCCGCACCGCCAGCATCACGCCCACGCCCAGCACGAAGCCGATCACCACACCCAGCGGTTGATGCCCCGCCGTGATTTCCGGCAGCAACTCCCCGGCCACGGCGGCAAAGACCACGCCTGCCGCGAAGTGCTGCACGAAGCTGCGGACGCGCGGCCCCGGCGGGCGAAAACTCGCCACCACGCCGCCCAGGATGGTGGCCGCCACCGGAATCAGCGTCAGCAATAGAATCTGGCCCAGCGGGGCGCTCGCGGCGCTGAGACTCACTGCGCGGTGTCCAGCGCCGCCACAATGCCGGGGCGCTGATCGTCAAAAAAGCCGTAAAAGACGTGATCGCCAATGACCGTCACGGGCGCGATTCGCACGTTGGCCTTGGCCTGCATCTCAGCCAAGGCCGCCGGGTCCTCACGCACGTTCTTCTCGGTGAAGGCGGCCCCTTTGCTGGTCAGCAGCCGCTTGACCGCCTCGCAATCGGCGCAACCCGGAACCGTATAAACCGTAATCTTTGGAGCCATCTCAAACCCCTCCCGAGGCGGGCAGGCCGGACGGCGCTGGGGCTTTCCTGACCGGGCCGCCTTTCCAGCCCAGTAGCCTCAAGGCGTTGGCCGTCACGATGGCCGTGGCCCCGGTGTCGGCCAGAATCGCCATCCACAGGTTGGTGTAGCCCAGCAACGTCGTGACCAGGAAGATGGCCTTGAGGCCCAGCGCAAAGGCGATATTCCATTTGATGTTGCTCATGGTGTCGCGTGACAGTTGCACCAGATCGGCCACGTCGCCCACCCGCTCACGAAGCAGCGCCGCGTCCGCCGTTTCCAGTGCCACGTCAGTGCCGCCGCCCATTGCAATGCCCACATCCGCCTGTGCCAGCGCCGGGGCGTCGTTGATGCCGTCGCCCACCATCGCCACGCCGCCATGTTTCTTCAGTTCGGAAATCAGACGCAGCTTGTCTTCGGGCAGCAGCTCAGCCTGCACGTCCAGTCCCAGCCCGGCGGCAATGGCGCGGCCCGTGCGGGCGTTGTCTCCGGTGAGCATCACCGCGTTCACGCCCATTTCTTTCAGGCGGGCGATGGCGGCGCGGGCGTCCTCACGCGGTTCGTCGCGGATCGCCAGCACGCCCAGCACCTCGTCTGCGCTGTGCAGCACCACCGCCGTCTTGCCCGCCTCCTCCAGCGCGGTCAGTTTCGTCTGGATGTCAGGAGCCACATTCACGGTGCTGGCCGCGTGCTGGGGCGAGCTGATGAAGAGGCTCTGCCCGTCCACCGTGGCGCTGACGCCTTTCCCAGCGATGGCTTTGGCCTCCTGGGATGCGGGAATGGTCACCTTCGCATTCGCCGCCTCCTTGGTGATCGCCTGCGCCAGCGGGTGCGAGCTGCCCGCTTCGACGGCAGCGGCCAGCCTCAACACCTCTTGTTCAGACGTCCCCACCCCCAGCACGTCGGTCACGCGCGGTTTGCCCGCTGTCAACGTGCCGGTCTTGTCGAAGGCCACCGTCTTCACTGTGCCAATCGCTTCCAGCGCCGCGCCGCCCTTGATCAGCAGCCCGCGCCGCGTTCCCGCGCTGATGCCGCTGGTAATGGCCGCAGGCACGCTCAGCACCAGCGCACACGGGCAGCCGATCAGCAGCAGCGTGATGCCCTTGTACAGCCACGGATACCACTCCGCACCAAACAAGAGTGGCGGCACCAGGGCCACCAGCGCGGAAACGAGGACGACGCCTGGCGTGTAATAGCGGCTGAAACGGTCAATAAAGCGCGCAGTGGCCGCCTTGCTGCCCTCGGCTTCCTCCACCAGATGAATGATGCGGGCAATGGTGTTGTCGCTGGCCTCTTTGTCCACCTCAACACTCAAAACTCCGTCGGTGTTGATGCTGCCCGCGAACACGCTGTCGCCCACGGTTTTGGTCACCGGCATGCTCTCGCCAGTCACCGGGCTGTCGTCCAGACTGGAAGTGCCGCTGACGATAGTGCCGTCTGCCGGAACCCGCGCGCCGGGGCGCACCTGCACTGTTTGCCCCACTTGCAAGGAATCGGCGGGAACCTCGCGCGTGCTGCCGCCTTCCACCAGCAGCGCCGTCTTGGGGGCCAGCGCCGCCAGCGCCTGAATCCCGGCCCGCGCCCGCCCTGCCGCCACGCCCTCCAGCAGTTCCCCGATGGCGAAGAAGAACACCACCACTGCGCCCTCTGCCGCCTGCCCGATGGCGACTGCGCCGATGGCGGCCAGAGAAACGAGCATGTTAATGGAAAAGGGATCGCCCAGCCGCGCGCTGGCCCACGCCTGCCGTGCCAGCGGCCACACCCCCAGCACGGTGGCCGCGACGTAGCCGTACACCGATAGACGCGGCTCGATGAAGCCGAAGCCCCACGCCAGCGCCAGCAAGATCCCCGAAAAGATCACCAGTTTGCCCTGCTTGCCCGCATACCACGGCGTTCCGGCAGGCAGCACCTCGTGGACGTGTCCGGCATGATCGTCTGCGTCATGCGGCTCAGCACCATGATCATGATCCGCGTGACCGTCATGGGCAGATGGGTCCAGGGCGGCCTTGCTCTGCGCCGACTGCGCCGTTTCGAGCAGGGACGGCGTATAGCCCAGGGACCGCAGATTCTTCTCCAACACGGCGCGGGGGGTTCGCCCCTCATCCAGCTCCAGCCGCAGCGTCTGTTTGGTAAAGCTGGTCCTGACCCCCGCCGCGCCGGGCAGGCGGTCCACCATCTGCTCCACCTTTTGCACGCAACTGGCGCAATCCATGCCGTCTACGAAATAGGTCAGCGGCGCGGCGTCGCCGGTGGAAGGGGCATTCGGGGAAGTCGTCATACGGCAGTATACCTGAATGTCTGTTCATACGTTAGTTCTGTATGAAGCTTTTTGCTGCTTTGTTTCATGGCCCGCCGGGGTGGGAGCGGTACGGTGGGGGCATGACACAAGCAGACCAGATCAAGGAACACATGCCCGTCAAGTGCGCCGATGGCCAGGACCACGGGATGGTGGACCGGGTGGACGGCGACTACATCAAGCTGACCCAGGATGATTCGGGGACGCACCACTGGCTGCCGATGAGCGCGGTGGATCACGTGGACGAGCATGTCCATCTGAACCTGAGCCATGAGCAGGTGCATCAGCAGTGGCTGAGCGAGGACCCCCATCCGGAACACCGGAGCTGAGCCTCCAGAGCCGCAGAACCCTGAAGCGCCCACCTCCGGAGGTGGGCGCTTCACTGTCAACGTTTGCTTGTTCATCGTCATCGGGAGACAGCGGCACTACTCCAGACGGATCATGGCGACAAGTTCAGAGGCCGTGGCCGGGCCACAGCAGCCGCTGTTTGGGGCGCAGCTCTCGTCCGCCACCGTCTCACCAGCGGGGAGGCCACAGGCCTCGCCCGCCTTGCACTGCACGCCGGGCTGGCGCAGGTGGACGATGAGCCGCTCAGGCTGCACCTCCAGGTGGGTGACGTGGAACTGCCGCGCCGCCGATTGCGCGTTGCCGTACTCAAAACGCACCTCCGCCTCGTCCCGCACAGGAATCTTGCCCGTCACACGGTCATAGATGGCAAGGAACTTGCGGTTGGTCATGAAGCCGCCTGCGGCGTCTTCTGCGGAGCCGTCCATCAGTTGAATGACCGTCTCACGCCATGAGGCGGCCTTGCCGCCGCAGTCCATCGCCTCGATGCTGACGGCCTTGACCTCGGTGACATGGTAGCCGGGGCCGATCAGCCGTTCGCCGCTGAGCCAGAATTCCAGCGGACGCTGGGCTGGGGCGCGCAGGGCGTCAATCAGCGCCGCCGTGGCGGTTGCTTCGCTAAGGCCGGAAATGGGGTGCAGGGTCTGGGTCATGGGATTCTCCTTGATCTCAAGAGGGCAACTCGTTGGCGACGGCAACGCTCAGCACTGGATTCAGGACACTGGAGCAAGCGCTGACAGCCAGACCTGAATCCTGGCGTCAATTTCATCTCGCACGCGCCGGAAGACCGCCTGGCGGTCTTCCTCACGGCCCTGCGCCGCCGCCGGGTCTTCAAACGGCCAGGCTTCCCGGTGCAGCGCGAAGGGAAAGATTGGGCAGTTCGTCTCGGCGCGGTGACAGACCGTGATGACGTACTGGAAGTGCTGTCCCAGCAGCGGCCTGGTTCCCTCGGCCTTGAGGTGTTCAGTGTTCAGGCCAATCTCCTTCAGCACGCTGAGCGTTAGCGGATTGATCACGCCGGGTTCCAGTCCGGCGGACGAAACCTCAAAACGGTCTCCAGCACGCCGTTCCAGCAGTGCTTGGGCCATCTGTGAACGGGCGGTGTTGCCGGTGCAGATGAACAGCACGGGGGGCTTTTTGATGGGCGTAGCAGTCGTTTTAGCGTTGGGCTGGGTCATGGGGTCTCTCCATGAGGCAAGAATTCCTGCGCCTGGTGGGGCTGGGCTTCCAGCGGTTCGGTGGGGCGCAGCAGGTGGTTGGCGGCCACCGCCAGCCCGGCCCCCAGCAGCGGCGCGGCCCAGTACAGCCAGTGGGCCGTCCAGACGCCTGCCGCCAGCGCCGGGCCGAACGAGCGGGCTGGATTCATGCTCGCCCCGGTGATGGGGCCGCCCATCATCGCCTCCAGCGCCACCACCCCGCCCACCGCCCACGGCAGGCCACTTCGCAGGGCCACGAGCAGCAGAAAGAAGGTCATGACCGTTTCCAGCACGAACGCCTGTCCCAGGCTGCCAGCGGGCAGCGTCACGCCGAGTTCCCCTACCCTGCCGAACAGCAGCAGCAGCGTGAATCCGGCCAGCGCCGCTCCGCTGAGCTGCGCCAGCATGTAGGGCAGGGCGCGGGCCACGGGAAACTGCCGGGCCAGCGTCAGCGCGAGGGTGGCCGCCGGGTTGATGTGCGCCCCGCTGATCGGCGCGAGGGCGGCGATCACCACCGTCACGGTCAGCCCGAAAACCAGGGCCACGCCCGCGTGGCCCAGCGCCCCGGTCTGCGCCTGCACCACCACCGCGCCGGGACCAAAGAAGACCAGCGCATACGTGCCGATCAGTTCTGCGCCCAGCGCGCGGGACAGGGGAACGGCCATCTCAGGCCGCCGGGACGGGTGGGCTGTCTGCGTAGCTGGGCGGCACCTCCTGACCGTTCTTTAACGCCCCCACCACGCTTTCAAACTGCGTCTGGAGCTGATCCCGCACCGCCCGCCAGCGGTCCAGACTGCCACCCGAAGGATCAACAAAGGGATAGTGCCGCCGCACCGTTTGCCCCGGATACACCGGACACGCCTCCGCCGCACTGTCGCAGACCGTGATGACGGCATCAAAATTCTGGGGATCGGGAACGTCGTGCAGCGTCTTGCTGGTGTGGCTGGACAGGTCCAGCCCGATCTCGGCCATGACGGTCTTGGCGTCGTCCTTGACGCGGGTGGCCTCGGTGCCTGCCGAATACACGTCCAGCTCAAGTTCAGCCTGGCGGGCGGCCTCGCGCAGCAATGCTTCGGCCATCTGGGAGCGGGCGCTGTTGTGGGTACACAAGATCAGGACACGGGGTGAGGTGGGCATGGCCCTAGCATATAGATTTATCTTGATGCGTCAAGCTGGCTGACTGGACAAAAATATCATTGAGTAATGCGCCGCCCAGTCCAAAAAACTGATCCTGCCGCAGCGCGTAGTAGGTGTTCTTGCCGCGCTGCTCGGCCCACACCAGTTCGGCGTCGCGCAGGATCGCCAGGTGGTACGACACCTTGGACTGCGGCAGGGCCAGCAGCGCTTCCAGATCGCAGACGCAGCGTTCGCCCCCGGCCAGGTAGCGCACCAGCTCAAAGCGGATTTCATGCGACAGGGCCTTGAGCTGGTTCAGGACGGTGGGCGCTACGGTGGACTCAGGCAGCATGGTCATTCATCTATTCTACTGGGTGAGATGACAATGACTTTAACCGATTTCATTCGTTGGGTTCTCGCTGAGAATCGGAGGCGTCAAGGGGCAGCGTGCCGCCGCTGCTGACCCCGGCCCAGCGCCAACAGTTCACCCGCTTCCCGAGGCTGGATGAACGCCTGCTGGCGCGGCATTACTTGCTGGATACCACTGATCTGAAGGCGGTTCTGGCCCGTCGCCGCGATTTCAACCGTCTGGGGTATGCCGTGCAGCTCACCGTGCTGAAACACCTGGGACGCGGCCTAGCCGCTGCAGAACAGCCCCCGGAAGACGTGCTGATCTTCCTGAGCCAGCAGCTTGAGCTTGACCCCGCCTGTTACCCCCGCTACGCCGCACGGGCCAACACCCGGCATGAACACTTTGCCGAGCTGTGCGGGCAGTTCGGCTACACCGAACTCAGCCGGACTCTGAACCGCGAGCTGCGCGGTTGGCTGCTACCCCAGGCCGTGATCACCGATCAGCCCTTCCCACTGATGACCGCATTGATGGACGAGCTGAGGCGGCGCAAAATTCTGATTCCCCGAATTCAGGTGCTGGAACGGCTGGTGGCTGCCGTGCGCGTCCAGGCCGATCAGCACACTTTCCAGCTTCTTGATCTGGCCCTGGGGGACCACCGGGAGCGGGCCGACGCCCTGCTCAGGCCGCAGGAAGGTCAGACCGTTTCCCATTACGCTTGGTTGAAACAACAGGTGGGCGCACCCAAGCCCAGGAACGTCTCACTGCTGCTGGACAAGTTAACGTTCGTGCGGACCTTTCCCGTGGACAGCAACATTCGCTCATTCCTCCCCCAGAGCCGTCTGACCCACCTGGCCGAGCAGGGCCGCCGCTTGAGCGCCCACAACCTGCTGGACTTTGAACCCGTGCGCCGCCGGGCCACCGTGATGGCCCGATTGCTGGACCTGTCCGAAACCCTGACCGACGCGGTGCTGGAGATGCATGACCGCCTGATGCTGACCCTGCTGCGTGGCAGCGAGCGGGAAAGCCTCGCGGTCTTCCAGCAACGCGGCCCCACCCTGCTGGAGCGGCTGACCACCTACCAGCAGGTCTGCGAAGCGCTGCTGCTGGCGCGTGAGACCGCTTCCGATCCCTTCCAGGCCGTCGAGGCGGTCTTGCCCTGGGACACGCTAGTGGCGACGGTGCGCGACCCGGAACAGGTGGCACAGGCCCGGCAACTCGATCCGCTGCATCATTTGCTAAAGGGCTATCCGAGATTGCGGGCGTACCTGCCCCGGCTGCTTCAGGCGTTTGACTTCACGGCTGCGCCATCCGCCCAGCCGCTGGTGGACGCGCTCCGGCTCTTAAAAGAGATGTACGTGGGCGGGAAGCGAACGCTTCCCGCTGGCCTGCCCCTGGGCTTCGTGCGGCCACGCTGGACGCCCTTCGTTTTCCAGAACGGCGAGGTTCACCGCAAGTATTACGAATTCTGCGTGATGGACGAGTTGCGCCTGGCCCTGCGCGCAGGAGATGTGTGGGTCATGGGCAGCCGCAAGCACAAGGCGCTGGACGCCTTCTTGCTGCCACAAGGTGACTGGAAAGCCAGGAAAGCCGAGCTGGCCCCTGGCCTGCCCGATACGTTCGACGCCTTCTGGGAGGCCACTGAACCCCAATTAAAAGCTCAACTGGCCCAGTTGAGCGAGCTGCTGGACACTGAGCAGCTCGCCGAGGTCAGTCTGAAAGGCGGCAAGCTCAGGGTCAAAGCATTGCCAAACGCCGTTCCAGAAGGCGCGGACGTCCTGGTCCGGCAACTGTCCAACCGCATGCCCAGATTGCGAATCACCGATCTGCTGCTGGAAGTCCACGGCTGGCTGCCGTTCACGGCGGCCCTGACTGACCTGCGAAGCGGCCAGCCCAGTGAGCGCCCCGATCATCTGCTGACCGCCATCCTTGCCGAAGGGCTGAACCTGGGCCAGACCAAAATGGCTGAGGCGTCGGGTGATCCGGCCATCACGCCCCGGCGGCTGATGTACCTCTCGGACTGGTTTCTGCGCCCCGAAACCTACGCAGGCGCACTTGCCGAAGTCGTCAACTTCCAGTCCAAGCAGCCGCTGGCGGCCCTGTGGGGCGACGGCAGCACCTCCAGCTCAGACGGGCAGCGCTTTCCCACCGGGGGCCGGGGCAAAGCCTATGGACACCTCAACGCCAAGTACGGGCGGGAACCCGGGGTGCTGTTCTACACCCACCTTTCCGATCAGTACGCACCCTTTCACACCAAGGTCATCACCGCCAACATCCGGGACGCGGTGAACGTGCTGGACGGCCTGCTCTACCACCAGTCGGCCCTGGAGATCAAGGAGCATTACACCGACACTGCCGGGTACACCGAGCAGATCTTTGGGATCTGCTTTCTGCTGGGCTTTCGTTTCGCGCCGCGCATCCGCGATCTGGGCGAGACCCGGCTGTTCCCACCAG
The DNA here is from genome assembly GCF_014648115.1 of Deinococcus seoulensis. Classification (NCBI taxonomy): domain Bacteria; kingdom Thermotogati; phylum Deinococcota; class Deinococci; order Deinococcales; family Deinococcaceae; genus Deinococcus; species Deinococcus seoulensis. The sequence goes on along the minus strand of NZ_BMQM01000048.1, from coordinate 1,001 downwards.
ATGCACCGTCCAACCATCCGCTGCTGGAATCGGTGATGGCCCGCCGCCTGAATCTGGGGCTGATCAGGAGTCACTGGGATGAGCTGCTGCGCCTGGCGGTGTCGATCAAGGCTGGGACGGTGACGGCCTCGCTGATCCTCTCCAAGCTGGCGGCGTATCCGCGCCAGAACGGTCTGGCACTGGCTCTGCGCGAACTGGGCCGGGTGCAGCGCACCCTGTTCACGCTGGCGTGGTTGCAAGACCCGGCGCTGCGCCGCCGGGTTCAGGCCGGGTTGAACAAGGGCGAGGCCCACAACGCCCTGACCCGCGCGGTGGCGGTTCACCGGGCCGGGGAAATCCGGGACCGTTCGCCGGAACGCCAGCACAACCGGGCCAGCGGTATCAACCTGCTGGTGGCGATCATCACCACCTGGAACACCGTGTATCTGGGACAGGCAGTGGCTGCGCTGAGAGAAGAGGGGATGGACATCCCAGACGAACTTCTGGCCCACGTTTCACCGCTGGGCTGGGAACATATCGGCCTGACCGGCGATTACCTGTGGCGGCCTGAAGAGGTGCCGCTGTCAGGGACGTTCCGCAAACTCAACCGCTAGGGCGCGTCCTGGAGGGTTAATTTCGCTTAGCGGTGTAAAATTCCTGGATCTTGTCGTTAGCCCGTATCGTCTGCGGAGCTTGATGGTGCCGTGTTGCGCGTGATGCTGGGCTGGACAGGCGGGGTTCTGACAGACGAAACGCTCGAGTGGGAGCTCTTTTGACACGTCCGGGGATACGCCCCGGACGCTCCCATTTCAGTGGTGTCGGGCATGGTTCCAGCCAACTACCCTCCACCCACACAGACGTGGATTCCAATCGACCTCACAGGAGGGCCGAGAAGGCCCCTCCAGGCAGGCCTGAGGGGTAGAGATGATGCTGGCGGTGCTATCTTCTATCTATATATGGGGTCGCGCTAGAGTTGGAACCGTTTTTCCCGCTAAGGAGTTCCCCTTTTCGCTTTCTCGCGT